>CALVSA010000011.1 GCA_944358825.1 uncultured Bacilli bacterium | reverse complement strand
TTCAGTTTTGTTAGAATTAAATCTGATGGGACTTTTTTGTTTGTTATTGAACGGAGAACTTTCCTATTTAATAAAAATACTATTTAGAAATAGCAATAATAACTTATCATAAAAATAAAAAACTATTTTAGATCCTTTTTTATAGTATAGTTATTTAAATAAAACAACATAATACATTATATATTATATCCAGAATTACCTACAATTTTTATATTAAAAAAGCAAGATACGATAAATTACATAATAAATAAACTGACATTTACAATAAAAATAAAAGATATGAAAATTGGTAAAAATTGATTTATTTTATAAATTGAAATTACTAGTAGTTCAACTTTTTAAAGTTGATCTCATACTGTTAACAAAGTCAACAATCTGATAGTTTAAAACTATTTAATCAATTTCTCCAAAATCACTGATGCTAGTTTGACTATCCTACCACCAGATGTAAATATACTCCAAAAATTTACAATACTTTTTAAGTTAGTGATATTGTAAAAGTTGGAGTTTTTTTTATAAACAAAAAAAAAGAAAGACAAACTTTCTAATAAAAAACATTTTTTAAATACAATCCTTCAGGATTAGCAGTTTTCCCAGCTTTAGTACGATCTTTTGACTTTAAAATATCAATTATATCTTCACTTTTTCTTTTACCTTGACCAACTTCAATTAAAGTACCAACAATATTTCTAACCATATATCTTAAAAATCCCGTTCCAACAAAAACTAAAGTTATTTTATTTAAATCTTTATTATCACGAATCAAATTAGTTTGTGAAATAGTTCTAACATAATCATCCTTTTCCTCATCCACTTTAGTAAAAGCTCGAAAATTATGAGTACCTTCGATATATTTTAGTCCTCTTTCCATCTCGATTACATCAAGCTTATCACTATGTTGATAAACATAATTACGCTCTAATGGGTTATACTCTCCCATATTAATAACATAAACATATTCCTTACCAATAGCACTAAAACGCGCATGAAAATCATCAGCAACTTCATCTATTTTTTTTATATAAATATCTTCTGGCAACAAAGAATTAAGTCCTTTTGCTAATTTATCAACAGTAATTTTCATATCTAATTCAAAATGTGCTTTCTGATTTAACGCATGCACTTTAGCGTCCGTTCTTCCAGAAGCATGAATATCAACTTTTTTATTATCATTAATTTCTTTTAAAGCCTTCTCTATTTCACCTTGAACTGTTCTTAACTTTGGTTGTTTTTGATAACCACTAAAATTACTTCCATCATAGGAAAATGTCATACAATACTTCATAAAACTACCTCTTTCTCAATTACCAATATTGTAACAGTTTTTTAATAATTAGTAAAGTAGAAATTAATACCATCACAAAGAACGATAAATATCTTTCATAATATCTTTAACATCATCCCTAATTAACATATCAGCATCAGTATTATCTTTTACATATTTAATAAACTCAATATGAACTGGAATAGGTATCTTTTTTCTTTTTAACAAACTATAATTATCAAACAAAAGATTTTTCTTTCCACTTATAATAACTTCACTATTATCAATAACTAAAACATTATCACTTACAGTATAAAAATAATCAATATCATTATCAACAATAACAATAGTCTTATCATACTCTCTTTTTAATTTTTTTAAAGTAAACATAACTTCATCTCTTGATTTATTATCCAAAAAACAAGAAATATTTTTTATTATAATAACTTTTGGATTAAGAGCTAATACTAAAGCAAGTAATAACTTAAATTTTTCACTTTCTTTTAACAAAAAAGGATCTTTATTTAAATAATCAACAGGTAAAGTTGATAACTTCAATACTTTATCAACAAATTTCTTACCCCTAACGTTATACTTAGTTAAAAACTTATTAATAACATCTAAAACGCTAAGTTCATAAAAATCAATCTTAATATTATCAATAACAACAATATTTTTCTTAACAACTTTTTTTTCAATAAATTCATAAATATTATGTGAATCACTAAACTCTAAATTAGTATTATAATCACTAATAATCATAGTTATTTTATCTTGAACAATTTTATCCATTATTTCCATAAATCATCAACTAACTTTCTTTGATTAAAATATATTTTATCAACACTATTATATAATTTTAGTTTTAAAGATAAATCAACAATAAAAGGTAAATTAAATCCATTATCATTTAAAATTTTCTCATTTTCATAAAAATTATCCAAATCATCATCCAAAATAACTTTTCCATCATTTAGTAAAATAACCCTATTAGCAATCAATGTATCTTCTAAATTATTTGTAACCATAACCACAATTTTACGTTTTGATAAAGTCTTAATTTTTTTAAGTATTATTTCTTTATCTATTTTATTAAGCCAACATAACATATCATCTACAAAAATAGAAGACTTATCACTATTAAGAAGAAGACCAAAAGATACTTTAACCTGCAGACTTATAGATAAACTTCTTATATCACTTTCTAAATAACTATCTAAACCTAAAATTTTTACTATTTCTTCATTATTTAACAAGTCTTTTATTTTTCCTTTTAAAGTTTTTACATAATCTAAATCAAGAACAAACATGTCAAGTTTATCTTTTCTGACTGCTTTATCGTCAAATAGTATGTCTCCTAAAAAAGGAAATTTACCAGTAACTATTTTAATAAGTGTAGATTTCCCCGAACCGTTATTACCGATAAGAAACGTAATACCTTTAGTAAATTTTATATTAAAATCATTAAACACAACTTTATCATCGTATTCAAAAGATATATTCTTAAGACTAATAGATCTCATAAAATCACCCTTACAAACTTAATGCATTATTTTTAATTGGAATAACTTCATCTTCATATAATCCTAATTTTTTATCAGCCAAATTAGTAACTAAATCATCTTCACTAACAGAAGTAAAACTATGCTTTTTATAATTATAACTATAATGAAGTGAATCATGACTAATCAATATAAAATGTTTTTTTTCATCCTCATTAACATATAAATTATTAATTACAATATCATAATCAGGACAATATTTATCAAAAATATGTTTATATATCAAACCTAACTCTACTGGTTTAATTTTATCAATTTCAAATATATTTTGAGTTCTCATCAATATTTGCTCAACAACATTATTACTAAAATAATCAACTTTAGATAATGATTTATCTATAATTTGATCGTTGTATTCATCTTTTATATAACCTATTTTTTTATCTAACGAATAATCCTTATTATAAGAAGAAAAAGAAGTAGTAGGAAAATTAGCTTGAATATAAAAAGTATCCTTTGCTAAATTAACCATTAAATCATTACCATCAATAGTTAACTTATTTGCTAAATAATTATCAGAAGTTCTAATAATTTCGCATTTTATTTTAGCCAAAGAACATAAATACAAATATAATTTTGCTAAAGAAATATTACTGGCTTTTCCCGTTATTAAAGCATTCCAAATATTATTAACTAAACTAATATTATTAAAATTTAAAAAAGAATTTTTCTCCTCAACCATATTAATATCATAACCAACTAATTTTCCTAAAGAAATATATAAATATCTAGCTGTTTGTAACTGATCTAAATCTTTAGGTTTATGCATAAAAATATCATCAATAATGTTTTGAGCTTTAACAAATATATTATAATCTACATATACAAAACCTCTTCTATCATTAATTCGATCAGTAAAAAGACAATTTTTAGCATTTTCTTTCAAATATGAAATAAGACTATTATCAACATTAGAAATATCAACAGTAACATATTTGGTGTTAGAACTCAAACTACTACTATTAGATACATCACATATACTTTTATTAGTCTCTTTCATATCATCACCATTTTAATTATAACTCTAAAAATAAAAAAAAGTAAACATTATATACATAATATTTACACAAATTCTAACCAACAACTGCTGGGGCATTAATCGCACTAGCATCAATATAAGCACTAATTGACTTATTAGCAACACTACCACTACTTTCATCTCCGTTTAACCAAAGTTTAATTGTAAAAGTAGTATTAGTAGTAGTTACTAAATAATCTTTAACTAAATTTATTTGCGAATCATCAGTAGCGCCAGAAAAAGTACCAGAACTAATAGGAGCCGAATCTGAATCTTTATAAACTTCCCACTTAAAAGCAGATATAGCTAATTCAGGAGAAATAGTTTCAATATTCAAATTAATAGTAGCTAAGGCATCAACACTACTATCAGATTTCCTAATTGTAGCCGTTGTAGATAACGCATCAGCATTTGTTTTAGAAGGTCTTAAAATTCCAGTGATATCCTGACCATTTTGATACACAATATCTAAATTACCACCACTAGCGGCATTATTTACATCACTAGATTCTTTTGAGGTTAAAAACCAAGCATAAGTAACACTAAAAACGATTAAACATAAAGTTGCAACAATTACTATTGTAACAATTATATTAATACTTTTTTTGGCCAAAATCACACCTTCTTTCTATTTTTTCATCGAACTAGATATTTCAACTCTACCTGTAAAGCTCTTACCCATAAGTTCATTTTGACTAACACCTGTTTCTTGAATCCAAACACGAAGTTCAAAATTATAAGTAGTACCAACATTAATTGTTGACATATCCTTTAAAATAATTGACGAATTATTAGCAATATCAGCACCAGTTATAGTTTTTACAACTGAATTATCTTGTAACAATTGAATCTTAAAATCAGTAGTTTGTAAAGCAGGATCTAAAGAAATGTCAACTAAAGCAACTTCAATTGCAACTTGATAACCAGTTAAATTAGCTCCCGCTAAAGCGCTAAATTTACTAATTCCTGCTTTTGTTGGAACTTGATCTTCAGTTATAGGTATACCGGTAGTAATATTTACATATTCACTTTGTGCATAAACAACAGCAACATCATCACCAGATACTGTTGTTTCAAAAGAAGTAGAAGCATTAGTCAAAGAATAATAAGCGTAACTAACGCCAAAAAGACAAGTTATAATTACAACTGCCGCGACTGATAAAATTATAATCATCTTTTTAAATTCCATACTATCGCTCCTTACCTACCCTTACTATAATAGAATAACATATTTTTTTAATAATATCAATTAAAAATATTATAAGTTAATCATTTTTTTAGCAGTCCTAACCATCTGATGAGAATATCCCATCTCATTATCATACCATGCAACTA
The DNA here is from genome assembly GCA_944358825.1 of uncultured Bacilli bacterium. Taxonomy (GTDB): domain Bacteria; phylum Bacillota_I; class Bacilli_A; order RF39; family UBA660; genus CALVVX01. Next base: position 31,072 of record CALVSA010000011.1, on the reverse strand, counting down.
TCTTAACTAATTGATTTCCATCAACATCCATTACTTCTGTTAATTGTCCATCAACAACAGCACCATAAGTAGATGAAATAACATCTGATGAGACAATTGGATCTTCTGTATATAATAAGGTTGCATTTTGATTAGATTTAAAACTATTATTTATATCTTCTGCAGTAACTTTTTTATCTAATTCCAATGTTAAATCAATTAAAGAACCATCAGATACTGGAACACGAAAAGCACGACCACTAAATTTATTATTTAATTTAGGAATAACTTTTCCAATTGCATTAGCAGCACCAGTCGAAGTTGGAACAATATTCATTGCACAAGCACGACCACGACGAGATTTAATTCCTTTCTTATGGCTAACATCAAGTGTTACTTGATCATTAGTATAAGCATGAATAGTACTCATATATCCTTTTACTATACCAAAATTATCATCTATTACTTTTAAAACAGGGGCTAGACAATTTGTAGTACAAGATGCTGCAGATATAACTTGTTCACTTCCATCTAATATATCATCATTAACATTATAAACTATCGTTTTCATATCCCCTTTACCAGGAGCAGAAATAATAACCTTTTTAGCGCCCGCGGTTATATGTGCCATTGACTTTTCTAAACTAGTAAATAAACCTGTACATTCAAAAACAATATCAATACCCAAATTTTTCCAATCTAAAAGTGATGGATCTTTTTGGGAAAATACTAATGTCTTTTTTCCATTTACAATAATTGAATCATCATCATATTCAACATTTTCTTTATAAAGACGATGATTAGTATCGTATTTTAATAAATACGCAAGCTCTTCAGAAGTAGATAAATCATTAATTGCCACTACTTCCATATTTTTATCTTCTTCTAATATTCTAAATACCAATCTTCCAATTCTTCCAAAGCCATTAATTGCAACTTTTACCATTTTTTCACCTCAATCTTATTATTAATCAAAAATCAAATATTATTCAAAATAACTGCCACCAATAAATTCTCTTAAAATCGAAACATCTGGAATTGTATCACTAGGTATAGGTAACACATATTTTAAAAGATCTAATAATCTACGAGCATTAATATGTTCCGAACTATCCTCACTTATTGAATATAAAAGTGGTTCAACATAAGTTTTTAATACTCCAAGTTCATATGATAACGATGAGTTAAATATTACATTCGCACTATCTTGATAAGGAAAAACATATTTTTCTTCACCATTTCTAACATTATCCCACCATTTAAGAGTATGTTCAGGACTATAACCACGAACTCGATTATCACGAACCATTCTACGTAGTAATCTTACATCAGTCATACTAATACGGTTATCATCATCGATATTAACAAAACAAAGTGGACTAATATATATTTTATATTTAAAGTTTTTATCAATATTAGTAAGTATTTCATCATTTAAAGCATGTAATCCTTCAATTATTAAAATAGCATCTTTATCCATCTCTACTGTCTTATTAAAAATCTTTTTTCCAGTAATAAAATCAAATGTTGGAGTAACTACTTTAGAACCTTTCAATAATTTTTCTATCTGTGCATTAAATAATTTTATATCAATTGCTCTTAAACTCTCATAATCATAATTACCGTTTTCATCTAGTGGTGTATCTTCTCTATTTAAAAAGTAATCATCTAAAGATAATTGAATAGGCTTCAAACCTAATGTTTTTAAATATAAAGACAATTTTTTAGAAGTAGTAGTCTTGCCAGAAGAAGAAGGACCAGATATCAATATAACTTTAATATCTTCTTTGTTTAAGCTAATTTCTTCTGCTATAGTTAATAACTTATAATCTTGTATCATTTCTGATAGATGAATTATTTCACCAGCATTATTATTAATAATTGCTTCATTTAACTCTCCTAAATTACTTATATTTAATACATCAGCCCATTTTGAATACTCTTCTAAAGAGTTAAAATAATGTTCATGATGAGTATATTTCTTTACTCTACCATTATCATAAATTGATGGAAATCTAACAACCACACCACGATTTTCTAATAAAGTTAAATCAAAGTATTTTAAAACACTACTATCGTAAGGTAAATCACCTAATATATAATTATAAGTACCATCAAACTTATATAAAGTAATAAAATTAGAATTATCATAAGATAAAGTTTTTACCTTATCTTTCCTTTTTATATTTTTAAAATATTCAATTGCTTCGCTCTTATTAGTTTCTATCTTAGTAAAAGGAATAGATTTTCTAACTTTATCTTTCATAAGTTCTTTTATCTTAACTAAACTATCTTCATTTAACTTATCGCTTTTTATTTCACAAAATATACCTCTATCTATTGAATGTTTAACTTTTATTTGTGAACTTTTCCCAAGAACTTCATGGGCAGTAACAACAAATAGTAAAGTTAGACCTCGCTCATATATTTTATTACCGATATCACTATTGATATCATACAAATTTAAAGTACCGCTTTTGGTTAAAATATCATCATAATTAATAATATTATTTCTATAACCACCACATATTATGTCAAACTTATAATTCTTTTTAACATCACTTATAACTTCAGATAATTTTACTCCTTTAATATATTCTTTTTTCGTTCCGTCTCCAAACGTAATAATAATTGTTTCCATATCATCAGCTCCTATTATAAATTATACTACAAATTTTATTAATTTTACTAAAAACCTGGTTTATTTAACAATTTAAACATATTTTTCTTATATTCTTCAACACCTGGTTGATCAAAAGGATTAACGCCCATTAACATAGAAGAAATAGCACAAGCATATTCGAAGAAGAAAATAAGTTTACCTAACTCTAATTCATCTAATCTTTCTAACTCGATTAAAATATTACTAACTCCACCTTCTACATGAGCTTTAATTGTTCCTTCCATAGCTTTTCTATTAATATAATTAATAGTTTTACCATCTAAATAATTAAGATTATCACTATTATCAATATTTTTACTTATTTTAATATCATAATTACTATTTACAAAAATAATTGTTTCAAAAATATTTCTTCTTCCTTGTTGAATATATTGCCCCATTGAATGCAAGTCAGTAGTAAAATCTAAATTAGTAGGAAAAATTCCTTTATTATCTTTACCTTCGCTTTCTCCATATAATTGTTTCCACCATTCAGAAAAATAATGCAAACGATTATCATAATTAGCAAAAATCTCAATGAACTTATCATTTTTATATAAAATATTTCTACTAATAGCATAACGATAACATTCGTTATTCATAACATTATTATTTTGATAAATTAAACTAGCTTCTTTTGCACCCTTTAATAATCTTTCTATATCAATATTTGCACAAGCAATAGGTAACAACTGCGCAGAAGTTAATACTGAATAACGACCACCAACATTATTTGGAATAGCAAAACTAGTATAACCTTTATCATTAGCTAAAGAGCGAAGCGCACCTACTTTAGAATCTGTTGTAACATAAATCCTATCTTTAGCATCTACATATCTTTGTTCCATGATTTCTCTAAAAATTCTAAAAGCAATTGCGGGTTCAGTTGTTGTTCCTGATTTAGAAATTACATTAATCGCAAAATCTTTATCTTTAATATAATCAATAACACTTTGTATATAATCAGAAGATAAATTATGACCAACATAAATAATTTCTAATTTTTTATCATTTCCTAAAGCTTCAATAACTGCTCTTGCACCTAAATATGAGCCTCCTATTCCAATTACTAGTAATACTTGTGCCTGTTTTCTTATCTTTAAAGCAGTAGTTTTTATTTTATCAATTTCTTCTTTATCAATATCAACATTTAACCATCCAACAAAATCATCTATTTTATTTTTTCTATTATTTAGATCATCAACTATTTTATTAACTCTATCTTGATAAGATAAAATATCTTCATCTAAAATATCTAGATTATCAAATTTAACTATCAAATATATTCCTCCTTAGTTATTAACACCATGTCTAACAGGACTAGTATCACTTTTAATAGTTGCAAAAGTATAACCATTTGCTTTAGCGTACTCAATAATACCTTCTAAAGCATTCAAAGTAGCATTATGCCCACTGCTATCATGCATAAGTATAACATTACTTTTAGTATGCGATAAATTATTAACTACATTATTATAAATATTATTAGAATTATTTATATCAGATCCTGCATCATTAGAATCAACGTTCCAATCAAAATAATTATATCCACGATTAACTACTTCTTGAGTCAAAATACTCATAATACCATTATAATAATTACGACTAATTGTATTAGAACTACCTCCAGGAAATCTAATTACTTTAGAATGCACACCAATTATATTATAAACAGCATTATCTATTTTTTGTAAATCATTAAAATAATTATCAACCCCACTATAAACATAACCATAATCGTGAGTATATGTATGTAGAGCAATAGAATGACCAGAGTTATAAGCTCTTTTTAAAACACTAGGATAATTATTTACACTACTTGTTACAAAAAAGGTTGCCTTAACATTTTGCCTATCAAGTAATTCTAAAATACTACTAGTCAAATTACTAGGTCCATCATCAAATGTCAAATAAATAACTCCATCATTAGGACCAGAATAAACAGGTCTATTAATTACATTTACTTTTCTACTTACAATAGTTTCATTAGAAGAACTATCACTAACTTTATATTTAACTTCATAACTACCTGTTTTAGTAGTATCAACATTATTTTCAACAACGACTTTACTTGTTAAATCGCCATCACAATTATCACTAGCAGTATAACCACTTTCTACATATTTAGTATTTTTATATAAAGTAATTTCTGCCTTACCTTTTAAACTAATACTAGGTTTTTCCGAATCAGCGTAGTTGATTTTTCTTACCACTTCTTCTAAATTACCAGAACTATCACTAACTCTATATTTAATCTCATTCTCATCACTAATAATCTCAACTTTATCAGTAATGTCTTTATCATAATCATCAATAGCTTTATAACCATCTTCCACATATTTAGTATTAGGACAAACAGTTACTTCATTTCCTTTTGTTAATTCAATAGTAGGCTTCTTCGTATCAACAACTTCTACTTCTTTTTTATCAACAATAGTAAATGGTCCGAATTTTAATTTATAATAAATATCATATGTTCCTAATTTAGTAGTATCAACTTTGTTTTCAACAACAACTTGATTAGTATAATCACCAAATAAAGATTCTGCTTCATATTTATCAACAAAATCAGTATTATAACCAATAAGTACATGCTTATCTACAATAATATAAGGAACAGTAAAAATAATCATAATTGGTAATAAAATTGTTAAAAAAATCATTAAAATCTGCAATATCTTCTTCATCATACCACTATCCATAATAATTTTAGCACTAATGCTTAAAAAAAACAAGTAAGTTATAAATCATTGACACTTGTTTAACTATTCTAAAACACTTCTTTTTTGAACATCAACATTTTTCTTATAAATTCTTAATTTACCATTAGTATCAATAGTAGCAAGTAATATTCCTTTAGCACTTTTAAAACCTTGAACCTTTAGTTGCTGTAATAACCATTTTTTATCTTTATTAATATCTTCTAAATTCTCATCTAAAATAACTTCATCAATAATTAAATTAGCAGCCAATAATTGTGGTTTACTCTCCAAATTAATATCTTTTTTAGTAACAGGCTTATCACTATCTTTGATTAAAAAGCTAATCTTACCATTTGTCTCCATCAAAGCATAATCTATTTCATCCAAATTAAAATAACCACTAATTCTAGCTTCTTCTAGTAAATCATTGACAGTTATTTTAACTTTTTTTAATCCACTTTCAATAATATTACCTTTTTCTACCAAAATAGTTGGAACACCAACAAGTACCCTTCTTAAAGAAATACTTTTCATATTTATAAAAGATAAAAGTAATGATGCAATAAGATAAATAAGTAAACAACTAATACCTGCGATTAAATCTTTTTCAATATCAAGCGAAATATCAGCTGCAATGCTACCTACAGTAATACCAATAATATAATCAAATAAGTTCATTTGAGATATTTGTTTTTTACCAATTAATTTAGCCAAAATAAACAATATTACTAAAACAAGTAAAGTTCGATACAAGACAACTAAAATATCCATATTCTCACCTCTTTATAGTTAATATGAATATTTATCACTTTTTTATACAAAATAATAAAAGAAAAGCCACAAAGTGGCAATTCTTATAATATTCTTGTAATAGATACAGAAGCAGAATATAAATCATTAGGTACTAATTTAAAATCAACTTCAGAAGTATTAATAAAACGGTAGCTTGCACCAGGTAAAGCTTCAAAAATTGCATTACCATTAATAGTTCCAGTATCACAACAAGTAAGTTTATTATGTGTAGATGAATGTGCAATTAATATATCTTCAGGCCAAAATTGATGCAATTCAACACCTAAAGTTTTAGGCTCACAAGTACTTTTATTATCACTGTGTCTTGCATTAATCCACCAATGAATTATATAAATACCAGCCTCAGGAATATAGAAATCACCAGTATTTGGATTATATGTAATTTTATTTGAAATATTGGTATTTTGAAATAAAATTGGTTGTTGTTGCCCAACAGTTGAATCAGATCTATCATGAACCATTGCATAACTACTTAAAGATAACGGACTTTCTCCAGCAGGCCCAGTTGGTCCAGTTGCGCCTGTTGCTCCGGTTGCTCCTGTTGCTCCTGTTGCTCCTGTTGCACCTGTTGGTCCGGTTGGCCCCATTAATCCAGTTGGTCCGGTTGCTCCGGTTGCTCCTCTAGGTCCAGTTGGTCCAGTTGCTCCTGTTGCTCCTGTTGGACCCATTAATCCAGTTGCTCCTGTTGCTCCTCTAGGTCCGGTTGGTCCGGTAGGCCCAGTTGGTCCAGTTGCTCCTTTCTTACACATACAATCAATTACTCTACATAAACAATCATCTTTTGGCTTAGAACAATGATTTTGTTCATAATTATAATTTTCGTCGTTCATGTTTTCCCCCTTTCACATTATCATATGAACTATAAAAAAAAAATCGTAAGCGAATAACTAAAAAAAATAAAAAAAAATTAAAATGTGTTCTTATACCATTTATAAAAACACATGTTTAATTATAACAATTTACTTAACATTTCTTTTTCTTCTTCTAATTTGCGTCTTTCTTCATCAACTAAATTTTTAGGAGCTTTATTAACATAATTTTCATTTTTTAGTAAATTAGTCCTTCTATCGATACTAACTTTTAATTTATTAATAGTATTTTCTCTTAACTTAATATCTTCTTCTGTCTGTTCTTTTTCATAATAAACATTAATTGTATAATAAGAATTAGAAACAACATATTTTTTTATCTGTGGCTCTTCTTCTACAATATTATTTAATTTTAAGATTTTCTTAATCAAATCATATTCTAAACCATCATCTAACATAACAAGAGCATCATTACCAATTTTATTTTCTACCTTAAAGTTACGGTATAAAGTAACAAAGTTTCTAACATTTTCAATTTTTTGTTCCTCAACTTCAAAAACTAGATTTTTATCATATTTAGGATAAGAACTAATCATAATACTATCACTATCTCTAAATGGTAATTTCATATAAATTTCTTCAGTAACATACGGCATAAATGGACTTAATAGTTTTATAATATTAGACAATACATAATATAAAGTTGATTTAGTAGCAATAGAATCTAAACTAAATTTAGCCATTTCTATATAAGAATCACAAAAATCATTCCAAATAAATGTATACATTTGACTACCAGCATTATTAAACTCATAATTATCTAACGATTTTCTAACTGATTTAATAAGCTTATTTAATTTAGAAATAATCCATTTATCTTGATTCGATAAATTAGATAAAATATAATCTTCTTTTTTAAAATCTTCAATATTCATCAAACAAAAACGAGATGCATTCCATAATTTATTAATAAAATTCCAAGTTGATTTTACTTTTTCCTCATCATATCTCAAATCCATTCCCATCGCCGTTGTAGTGGTTAAGAAAAATCTTAAAGCATCAGTTCCATATTCATCTATAACATCCATCGGATCAACACCATTACCAAGACTCTTACTCATTTTATCCCCATTCTTATCACGAATAAGACCATGAATTAAACAATCTTTAAAGGGACGTTTATCTAAAAATTCTAAACTCATAAAAGTCATACGATTTACCCAAAATGGAATTATATCATAGCCGGTAACTAAAACATCATTAGGAAAATAACGTCTCATCATATTGCTATTTTCTGGCCAACCAAGGGTTGCAAAAGGCCACAAAGCACTTGAAAACCAAGTATCTAATACATCATTATCCTGAACCCAACCCTCATCTTTTGGAGCTTCAACACCAACATAAATCTCATTATTTCTATACCACGCTGGTATTTGATGTCCCCACCAAAGCTGACGAGAAATACACCAATCATAAGTAATTTCCATCCAATGATTCATAATTTTCTCATAACGAGTAGGAACAAAATTTACTTTATTATCTTTATCTTTTTGATTTTCTAAAACCCTATCAGCTAAAGGACGCATTTTTACAAACCACTGTTTAGATAAATATGGTTCGATCATTACATTAGTTCTTTCTGAATGACCAACAGAATGAACAATTTCTTCAACTTTAACTAATAAATCTGCCTCTTTTAAATCTGAAACTAATTTTTTTCTACATTCAAATCGATCCATATTCTCATATGAAAAAGCATTTTTATTCATCGTACCATCAGGATTCATAACAACAATTCTCTCTAAATTATGACGATTTCCAACTTCAAAATCATTTGGATCATGTGCAGGTGTTATTTTAACTACTCCTGTTCCAAATTCTAAATCTGCATGTTCATCAGCAATAATAGGAATCAATTTATTCACAATAGGTAAAATTACATTTTTACCTATATATTTTTGATATCTCCCATCATTTGGATTAACCGCAACCGCCGTATCACCAAATAAAGTTTCCGGTCTTGTTGTAGCAACTTCTAAATAAGTACTTTTATCTTCTAAATAATATTTAATATGATAAAAAGCTCCTTTAACTTCTTTATAAATAACTTCTTCATTCGATAGTGCCGTTTTAGAAACAGGATCCCAATTTATTATCTTTTCTCCACGATAAATTAAACCCTTATTATAAAGTTTAACAAAAACTTCACGAACTGCTTTACTAAGTCCTTCATCCATAGTAAAACGCTCTTTTGAATAATCAACTGATAATCCAAGTTTAGCCCATTGACTATGAATAATATCTGAATGTTCATCTTTCCACTTAAAACATTCTTCTAAAAACTTGCTTCTTCCCAATTCGTATTTATCAATTCCTTGTTTTTTCAACTTATTAATAACTTTAACTTCTGTTGCAATTGCCGCATGATCCATACCTGGTAACCATAGGGCATCATAACCGTCCATTCTCTTATAGCGAATTAATATATCTTGTAATGTTGTATCCCAAGCATGTCCCAAATGTAGTTTACCGGTAACATTAGGAGGAGGAATAACAATACAATAAGGCTTTTTGTCTAAATTACCTGCTTTAAAATAACCAGAGTTAAACCATTTTTCATACTTACCTTTTTCAACCTCTTTATGATTATACTTTTTATCTAACATAATATCATTCCTTTCAAAATAAAAGATAAAACTTTTTACCTGTCCTTGTAGTTACCTCCAAGGTTTCCTACTACAAACAAAATTACTTTCTGTTATTCAAAGGCATAAATTCCGATGGTCGCCACCGTATTTTGATTATTTTTACTTTTTTTATTGCAATATCGTTGTTTAGCGAAGTAATAATTATATACTAATCTTGCACATCAAAATCTTATGAATTAAGATTGTTTGTTTTCATTAGATATAATATAAATTTATAAACTTTATAATTTTTTATAAGTATCACTTCACTTGTAATCAAACTATAACATGCAAAACATATGTTTGTCAACGTTTTTTAAATCAAAAAGATTATTTTGTTACAGTTCTCTATTTAGTTTTGTTAGAATTAAATCTGATGTGACTTTTTTGTTTGTTCTTGAACAAAGAACTTTCCTATTTAATAAAAAAAACACCCTTAAATAAGGATGAACTAATCGCCCACGGTACCACCTTAATTCACATAATGTGCCCTTGATACTTTAACGCAGTAATACGTAATTTCCTACTATAATTTCAGAAAATATGCTCGCAAGCTACCTTCAACTATAACTAATACAAACTCGCACCACCCGTTTGCTCTCTTAAAAAAATTATAATCTACTCCTCTTGGTCATCACAGTTACTAGTATTATAACAAAAAAATAAAACTAATTCAAGTAGTTTTATTCACCAATTTTTCTATCAATATAAGTATTTAAAACTTTTCCTATTTGATTAAAAAACACATTAATATTCTTATCTTTAAAAGATAATGCCCCAATTATTTTATCAACATAATCATTTCTTTTTAAAACCGCATAACTATATCGATAATTTAGGCTAAAAACACCAGATAAAGAAACCAAAACATCATCTGAATTATTTTCACTCATTTTCTTATCAATAACACGAAATTGTTTAAATTGGTCATAAACCATATTCGAAGGGAATTTTTCAATTCTTGTATCAATTACAGGATAATTAAGTATCATACGAAAAGAATCTATCTTATGAGCATCTCTTAATATCTTACAAAATGCAGCAACTTTTAAATTAATATTATTAGGAAGTCCTTCTTTATTACAAGCATAAATAGCAAGTTTAATAATTTCATCATATCTAGTATCTTCAGATATTTTTCTCATAATCCCTTTAGAAAATAAAACTTCAGCAGACTTAAGTGCATAATCTTCAATAGCCTCTTGTTCAATCGAATAATTAGGAGCATCATCAAAATTAGCTATTTCGTGAAACAACGCTATTAACTCACAAACAGCCACTTCTTCTTCATTAAAAATACCAATAGTACTAGCAATATCACTAGATATTTCCATAACTTTTAAAGAATGAAAATATTTAGCTTTAATGTTATTATTATTCATATCATACTTTTTAACATACTGCTCAAAAACTCTCATCACTCGACTACTTTTAATCATACCGCTTTCACTTCCTTAAAAACTAGATTATGCATATATTCCATATATAATAAGTATATAATAAAATTCTACATATTTCAATATTTTTACCATATTTTCTAAATTTATGATATAATAACTGCAGAAAGAAGGAAGTCTATGAATAAAAATAATTTAACAGAAGAACAACTATGTAAATTTTGTTATAACTTATGTGTTAAATGTAATTGGGATAATAACAAAATTTGGCGAGAAGCTAAAAGAAATAATATGATTACTAATGACATAAAATACAATGCAAAAGTTTATATGGAAAAATACTTAAAAATATCAAAAGAAGAAATATATAAAAAAAATGAATTTCTTATCCCATATAAATTTAAACAAATGCTTATAACCTACAAATATATTATCCAAATACTAATAAACGAAAACACAATTAGTATTAATGAAATAAATAACAGTGATTGGATTCAAAAACATTTAAAATTATATATAAATTATTTCTGTTATCAACAATGTATAAATACAAACTGGGATAAATCTAAAATTAAAAAAATAGCAGAAAATCTAAATATATCCATAGATGTCTTAATCAAAAATGCTAAAATGTATGCGATTGGAGTATTAAATTGGTCAGAAAAAGAATGGAGTACGCAAATCAATTACCAAGGACAAAAAGATCCTAATAAATATATTAGCAAAAATAAATATACTGAAAGTTTTAACACAATTTTAGCATTAGACAAAGAAGAATTAACAAAATTTTTAGAAAAAAACGAAAATAACATAAATTCAATGCGTGCAACACTACATAGTTTTATAATTAGCTATCATAACGATAATTATGATGAGATAAAAAATATAATTACTACAAAATTAAATAATTATACAAGAGAAAAATCAAAACAAAGAAAAAAAGAAAAAGAAAAAAATCAACTAAATCAAATATCTTCAATAATAAGTGATTTTATAAAAAGTAATGAATCTTTAGAAAACTACTTAAAAAAAGAACAAATAAATACAGAAAAATTTAATAAAATGTTATCTATATTAAAAGATAAAAACAAAAATCTATATAATCAATATCTATATAAATTAGACGAATTACAACAAAATGAAACAATAGAACTAAAAAATACATTAACAGAACTAATAAACCAACTTACAATAAATAAAAACTTTAATATATTAGATTATTATCTAATGACAAAACATGATATTAAAAAACTAAAATCAATTGCCAATAAACAACTAAATGATCAAGAACTAAAATTATTCTACATCTTTTGTAATCAAAACAAAGTCAAAGAACTAATGAGCAAACAAGATATAAAAGACTTATTAACAACAAAAACAATAATTGGCTCTAAATTTGATAAAAATAATAATCCTATTCCAAATACTGGAAGAGAAATAACAAAAGAAGAAATATTACAAATAATAAAATATTTAGAAGATAATAATATACCTTTATACCCAAAGATATATAAAATTGCTCTACTAAAATATATAAATAATGAACTAGATATATATAATAAAAAGGAAAAAAGAAAAGTATTAATAAAATAAGACAAATGAGTTATTACTTATTTGTCTTATTTCTTATAAACTTAATTGATACTTATCTCCGGACAGTTTTTTATTTTATAAAATATAGTGTTAAGATACCCCTAACACTATTTAATTAACTACAATTGATAAAACGATCAATTTATGCTACAATCATAATAACAGAAAAAATACAAGAAAGTAGTTGATCGTTTTATATCTAAATTATATAACACTCAAAAGGAAATTACAACACAAATTGCTAAATTTCTTCAAAATTCAATTCCTAACATAAGAAAAACTCAGTTAAAAATTATACCTAATATTATTTTTGGAATGATAAGTTCAAATTCTTGTTCCGCTTCTTCTATTGCTGCTAATTTAAAAGATGAATTTTCTTTGGTTAAATTAGAATCTGTCAATAAAAGAATAAGACGGTTATTTAATAATAATCATTTTGATGTTTATCACTTTTATAGTTCTTTTATAAAATCAATTATTTCTACATATAAGAAAAAGCATAACGATAAACGTGTACATATTTGCTTTGATCATTCTTATTCACATGAAAATTATACTGTTTATTTAATTTCTATGAGAATTGGCAAACAAGGAATACCTTTATATTTTGAATGTTTTAAAGGTATTAATAATTCTGATTCCTATTTAGATGAAACTATTATAAAAGGTATTGACTTTGTATCTAATTTATTTAAAGATACTGATTTAGAACTTATTTTTCTTGCTGATAGATGGTTTAATTCTGAAAAAATCTTAAGTCATATTGATAGTTTAAATCATAAATATTGTATTAGAATTAAAGGTAATTTAAATGTTAAAGTATTTAATAAAAAAGAAGGACATTACATAAGAAAAACTGCTTCTGAATTATTTTCTTACCAATGTCATTCTGCTTTTTATTGTGATGCTTATTTATATTCAGATGCTAATTATAAAACTAATATTACAGTGAGTAAAAAACAAGATGTTAGTGAACCTTGGATTATTGCTACTAATAGTGATCCTAAAAGAGCAATTAAGGATTATGGTTATAGATTTGGTGGTATAGAAACTATTTTTAAAAATCAAAAATCTAATGGATTTAATTTAGAAAAAATTAACAATGCAACACTTAAGTCTTTCACTTCAATGTTTTCCTTAGTTTGTTTTTCTATTACTTGGTTAGTAATGCTTGGTTCTGATTTTACAAAAAACAGAAATAGTTATAAAAACTTTGGACTTGATACACATAAAAATGGTAAAAGAGTCGTATCATTATTTAAAATAGGAATGACTTTATTTAAAAGAGCATTTAATTCACCAATTTATATTAGAATTCCTTTTACTTTTATACTTTATGATAGCTAGTAATAAATTAATTTGTTATAACCAAAACAGTTCCATTTTGTAAATGGTCTATTTTAGTATGTTATTTTTTACTGTAACAGAATCACAATTATATAAATAAGATAAAACTAAGCAAACTAATACCCGTCAGGGCGATATTTTTGCTTAGTTTTTTCTTTATTTATAAACTATTTTAAAAACTGTCCTTAGTTAAGTAATTGATATGGAGAACTAGAAGTTCCATCACCACCAACTATTGTAACATTAGAACTTAGATAAAGGACTGGGCGGGAGGAGTCGGAGGCAGTAGCTCTGCCGTTAACATAACCCGTACTACTAACGCAAAAGACGAAGTAGGAATTACCAGTGATAGAAGTAAGTGTCCATTGATAATTAGATGAATCATATAAATAATCATTGTTTTTACAATCACTATAACCATCCCAGTTATATAATTCTTTGGCTAAACATGATGCTCTATTAGTTGTTGTTCCACCACTTGTTGCATACCCATAATCTGATGGATACATTAGGGCTATTTTACCTACCCATGTGGTTGGATTTCCAGAATATACTGTCGTTCCTCTTTCATAATTATACCAGTGGCTGGCTAGTCCATTAGATGCACTTGTAAATGAATTTGTTCCACCTAAATTCCATAAAGTGTTTCCAATCATAGACTCTGCTTCACTTGTCAAACTATTTAAATATGTAGCGTTTAAATATGTATTTAATGAGGCTGTTGACCAGTTGTTTCTATTATTTGAATCCCATGAATAATTTCCTATCGGATCATTTCTTATTATTTTTAATCTCTTTTCACTTTCTCCATTTTCACTAGATTTTACATCAAATACTCCTATTATTCTCCATAGTTCATTATTAAAACTTACATAGTTATTAGGATCTGCTCCCATATATCTTATATTACCATCTGGATCATCATTATTCATGGTAGTTGGATTAGATGATAATAACTGTGTTATAAAAGTGCTCGCCAAAACTTTTTGTTTCATATCAACTTCGCATACTGTATCACTAGTTATATTATTTATTGTTATATTATTTCCTGATATAGTTATATCATTAGTATTATCACATGTTACTTTATCTATTTCATAACTACTATTTGGTGTAATAGTATAAGTCTTACTTTTAGTTGTTACTTCTTCAGCTTTATATGATATAGTTCCCTCAAAATATGGTATTTTATCTAATGTTTCTTTATCTGGTATATTAGTTCCATAACTATTAGTTAAATCTAGTAGCATACCTCCATCATAATATACTGTTCCATTATTATTTCTATTATCATAATCAAATCTTAATTGTTGATTACCATTAGCAAAACTACTTCTTGTTGCTATTAAGCTATATATATTCCATTTATTTATATCTTTAAATTCTACTGATCCAAATGATGGTTCTGCGATTGGCCAATATACTTGCCAACCTTGTGATCCTGTTTTTGATGTTTGATATCCTTCTACTCTAGAATAATATGTATGAGTATTATTCAAACTAATTGCCGTATTATTAGTAGCAAGTACTTCTGGAGTTGATGTTGTACCAGTTAAACTACATGAATAACTTCCATATTTTTTATATGTTGCATTATAAGAACAACCACTCCAGCCACTATTTTCAAAACTACTATTAGGTAATATATTACTAAGTGTATTACCACCACTTATACTTCCATTTCTAACCATTAAAGTTAGATTAAACTTTCCATATTCTCCACTTATTATATTTCTATTAGTTGGTAAATTTAAACTATTAGTCTCACTATAGGCTACTCCTATATTTATAATAATACTACTATCTGTTTGATTACTTACTGCTAATGTTACTTTCTTTTTACTACTTGCATTTATACTTCCAAATGTTTCATTTTCACTATCTATATATTTTGCTATTATTATATTATCATTAATAGAAGTTGGTTCTACCATTTCATACCATGCTCCATAATATAAATTACTAGTTGTATTATTATTTATATTAAAATCAATTATCTTTGTATCTTTTGCATTTATTGTTATTCTTTCATATTCTAGTATTTGAGTTTCTGTAGGGAGAGATGATGCTGATAGATTAACAAAATCATCAGTTTCTATGCTCATTGTAAACATTGCATATGTTGAATATAAAGCTAATGTAAATAAACCTAATACACTTAATATAATTAAATAACTTTTTCTTATTCCCATACTTTCACCTCTATTTTTTAATAGTCTAACACAAATTAATTAAAAAATGTGTAGATTTAACTAATAAGAAACAAAAAAATACAAGAAAATTATTCTATTTACATAGAACATTTCCTTGTATTTTATACTTATTATATATATTTATTTTATTTTTTAATAAAAATGACCCCCGTATTTACTTGTAGTTAACTTTATACTTTCCATTTTATCACTACTTTCTTTACTATTTAATTTTATCATAATAGTTTAATTTATGCAATAAATTTTAAAATAAAGTTAATTGACTAGTTTCTGGCATACCATCAAATAGATTCATATTACGCATCTTATCAATTAAAGTTTGTGAAACCTTACATCTTTTTTGAAAATCCTCAACACTAATAAATGGTGCTTTTTTTGCCTCTTCATAAATATTTTTAGCAACGACATCACCCAAACCATCAATACTCCTAAAAGGAGGAATTAAAGCCTTTTCATCATCTGTTTTCACAAAATATTTATAATGCGATTTATATAAATTTAAATTAGCAAAATTAAACCCACGAGCGCTCATCTCTAAAGCAGAAGCCAAAACATCTAAAATACTATCTTCCTTATTAGTACGATCAAAGCCTTTACTTTGTAACTCTAATATTTTTTCTTTAATAGATGAATAACCATTAATCATCGTATCAATATCAAAATCAAAACATCTAATTGAAAAATAAGCAGCATAATAATTAATTGGCTGATAAACCTTATACCACGCCACACGACAACACATCATAATATAAGCAGTAGCATGAGCTTTAGGAAACATGTATTGAATACGACGACAAGATTCAATATACCATTCTGGAATATTATTATCCTCTAATTCTTTAGCCCATTTTTGCCAAGTATCCGGATCTTTTTTAGCCTTACCTTTACGAACAAATTCCATAATTTTAAAAGCATGTAGTGGTTCAATACCCCAGTTCATTAAAGTAACCATAATATCATCACGACAACCAATTACATCTTTAAAAGGAACCTTTTGCTTCTCTCCATTACTAAGTGTAAAAGTACCCGCGACTAATTCTTGAGCATTAGTAGTCCACACATTAGTACCATGAGATAAACCAGATACTTTAACAAGTTCTCCAAAAGTTGAAGGTCTTGTTTCTGTTAACATATTTATAACAAAACGTGTTCCAGTTTCCGGCAAACCTAAAGAGCCTGTCTCACACATAATTTGCTCTTTAGTAACACCTAAAGCCTCAGGCGATGAAAATAAACTAAATACCTTTTTATCATCCATTGGTATATCATCAATACTCATCTTACTTACATCCATCAAATACTTAAGCATCGTCGGATCATCGTGTCCAAGAATATCTAGTTTTAACAAATTATCTTCAATCGAATGATATTCAAATTGTGTAGTACGCCATCTTGAACTAACATCTTCTGCTGGATATTGAAAAGGCGTAAAATCAAATACATCCATATAAGCAGGAACTACAACAATACCTCCTGGATGCTGTCCAGTGGTTCTTTTTACTCCAGTACAACCAGCCGCTAATCTCTCTATTTCAGCACTTCTTACATTAGTAATTCCACGATCTTCAAAATAACCTTTAACAAAACCATAAGCAGTCTTATCAGCAACCGTACCTACAGTACCTGCTCGATATACATAATCTTCTCCAAACAATACCTTTGTATATTCATGTGCTTCAGCCTGATATTCCGAAGAAAAATTTAGATCAATATCAGGAACTTTATCAGCATTAAAACCTAAAAATGTCTCAAACGGAATATCTTGTCCTTCTTTATGCATTTTAGTTCCACATTCACATACTCTATCAGGTAAATCATAACCAGATGGATATTCTTTCGATAAAACTACTCCATCCAATTCAAAAATAGTTTTATGACAGTTAGGACAAACATAATGAGCCGGCAATGGATTAACTTCAGTTATTCCCATCATTGTTGCAACCAAAGAAGATCCAACCGAACCACGTGATCCTACAATATAACCATCATCATTAGACTTTTTAACTAGTTTTTGAGCAATTAAATATATAACATCATAATGACCTCCAATTATACCATTTAATTCTCTTTCTAATCGATTAGCAATCAATTCTGGTAAATCATCACCATATATTTCTCTAGCTTTTCCATAAACCAAATCACGAACTATTTGTTCCGAATTTTCAATTTTTGGTGAAAAAGGATGGCCACCTGTATCTCTAATTACTTCAATAGCTTCAATTGAATCTGCAACCTTATTAGTATTTGTAACAACTATCTCATATGCAATATCTTTATCTAAAAAACTAAATTCCTCTAACATTTCATTAGTAGTTCTAAAATGCATAGACGGTATTTCTTTTATATCTTTTTTATTCAAAGGATGACGACCACCACCAGGCACCTTTTGATTAATTATAATTTCTCGATATATTTTATCTTCTTTATTTAAATGATGAACATCTCCAGTTGCAACAACAATCTTACCTGCTTCTCTACCTACTCTAATGATTTTTTTAATATTATTAATAAGCTCTTCTTCAGTAGAAAAATCACTCGTTTGCACTAAATGATTGCAAACACTAGGAGGTTGAACTTCAATATAATCATAAAATTTCATTGCTTCAGCTAATTCCTCATCACTCTTTGTCTTGGCCAAATCAAAAATTTCTCCATTAACACAAGCACTACCTATTAAAATACCTTCACGATATTTCTCAATCATGCTACGAAGAACTCTAGGACCTTTATAATAAGAAATAGTATTTGCATAAGAAATAATCTTAAACATATTTTTAAGTCCGACTATATTTTGAGCAAGCATTGTAAAATGATAAGCAATTCCCATTGTATGCAATTCTTCTTTATTAATCATCGCATTTAATTGACTAATTTTCTCTATATTTCTATTTTCTAACTCCTTTAACATCTTATGTAAAACATATGCCGTTCCTTCAGCATCATAATCCGCTCTATGATGAGCTGATTCATCCCAAGCAACAGAATATCTTTTAACCAAAACAGATAAACTATGACGTGCCAAAGTTGGATTCATCGCACGACTAAGCTCTAATGTATCAATAACAGTATTACTAAACTCCCCTAAATTATATTTCTTGTAAGCCATCTCCAAAAAAGAAACATCAAATTTAGCATTATGTGCCACCATTGGTAAATCTCCAAACCAAGAAATAAATCTTTTAACAGCATTTTCTTCATTATCTTTATCTTTTAACATCTCATCAGTAATATGGGTAAGTTCTACAATTTTAGCGGGTAATTTCTTACCTGGATTAATTAATTCATCAAATCTATCAATAATCTCACCATTACAAATCTTAACTGCCCCGATTTCAATAATACTATCGCCAACACCCGCTGATAAGCCTGTCGTCTCAAAGTCAAATACTACATAAGTTTGATCTAACAAATTATCATCTGTCTCTCTAAAACAAATATCAACATCATCATCTACTAAAGAAAGCTCACATCCATATAAAACTTTTATATCTTTTGCCATATGAAAAGCATCAGGAAATGCTTGCGCACAAGAATGATCAGTAACAGCAATTGCTTTATGTCCCCATTTAATCGCTTTTTTAATCAAATCTTTGGCACTAACTACTCCATCCATTTGACTCATCATCGTATGAGCGTGCAATTCAACTCTTTTTTCTAAAGCATCATCCATAACTTCATTTTCTTTTTTATTTTCTATCTTCTCAATATCTTTAAATCGCGTCATAAAAACAACTTCATTAGCATACCTATCCATTTGTACTTTACCATAAAAACGATACCAATTGCCAGTTTTTAACAAATCTTTTAATCTAGCAAACTCATCATCATCTTTAGTAAATACTTTAGCATACATACTATCAGTCTTATCAGTTATCTTTAAAGTAAATATTTTATATCCACTTTTAGCCTCAAACAAATCAATTCCAAATATTAAAGCCTCAACATTTACATTATCAACTTCATATAATAAATCTTTTATATCAGTTACTTCGTGACTTTTTTTACTACGAAATACATTTTCTTTTTTTACTTCCTTAACTTCTTGAGTAGGTAAATTTAAATTAATAACCTCAATATCATCATGAATTAATTTATTGATATCACTATCTCCATCTTCTACTAAATTAATATTTAAATCATATACATAACCATATCTTTTTAATCTTTCTTTAATCAAATTACTTACTTGAATCAAATTAGCTTTTTCTATTTTATTATAAACATCAATATTAATAGAATTATCACTAACAGTTATCTTTCTATCTTTAAAGACTTGATATCTAACACTATCTTCAATCAAACTATTAACAATTATATTAAAATATTCATAAATATAATCGTTATTATAATTATTAGAAACAATACTTAAAACTATTTTGTCTTTTACAACAAAATAAGAAACTAGTTTTTCTAACAAACAATTATAAACATTAAAAGGAATATTAGAATTAGTCCTAATAACAAACTCCCAAATCCTATTATCATTATACAAAACTATTTTCTCTAAACTAGCATTATCAAAAAAACTATAACACTCTTCTTCCAACCCAATTTGCTTAAATAATTTTTCTAATTTATCTTGCATATTCCCCACCTACTTCAAAGTCTCTATACCTATTTTAGCAAAAAAAGAAACTATAATAAATAGTTTTTAGTCATTTTTTTAAATTATTTATACACCCATACTATTAGTCTCTGGCAAAGTAGAACCACCATCAATTACAAATTCACTACCAGTAATATAAGATGACTCATCACTAGCTAGAAAAGCCGCTAACTCACCAAGCTCACGAATAGTTCCCATTCTCTTCATTGGAATAGAACTCTCAATTGATTCAATAACAGAATTAGGATGCAAAGGACTAGATTCTATTGACATATTTTTAACCATAGGTGTTAATATATAACCAGGTAAAATAGCATTAACACGAATATTATAATCAACATATTCCATCGCCATAGCTTTCGTAAAACCAATCAAAGCTGATTTAGTAGTAGCATAAGCAACTTCCCCACTATCTGCAACCATCGGACCAGTAACACTAGACAAATTAACAATAGATCCATAATTATTTTCAATCATATAAGGTAAAACACTTTTTGTAACATTCCATGTTCCCTTAATATTAATATCAAAATGCTTATCTCGAATTTCATCTGACATATCAACAAACTTTTCTAACATACAAATACCAGCATTATTAACTAAAATATCAATCTTACCATATTTATCAATAACTTTACCAATACAAACATCAACAATATTTTTGTCTCTTATATCAACTTTAAACCCGATAACTTCATAACCTAAATCACTAAATTTATTAACTGTTTCTTTTAATTCATCAGAATAATCTAAAATAGCCACCTTAGCTCCATATTTACAAAACACTTCAACAATTCCATAACCATTACCCATTGCCCCACCTGTAACAACTGCAACTTTATCCTCTAATTTCATCTTATCATCTCCTAATATAATTTTACATTATTTCTAAAAGTAATTCAAGATAAATTTAGCCGATATGGATTATTTTGTGTTCCATGTCCAGAGGTTATTAAAACGTTCGAGTTAAGATAAAGAACTGGGTAAACAGCTGAATTTCCACCAGTATTGTAATTAGTAATACTACCAGTAAAATTCAAATAAAAAACTTCATAGTAAATATATGAATAAGAAGTTAAAGTCCATTGAGAATCAGATGAATCATATAAATAACTGTTATTTTTACAATCACTATACCCTGAATCATGCCAATTAGATAATTCTTTTGCTAAACATAAAGATCTATTTATAGTTGCTCCTCCGCTTGTTGCATAACCATAATCTGACGGATACATTAATCCTATTTTTCCTATCCATGTGGTTGAATTTCCAGAATATACGTCAGTGCCTCTTTCATAACTATAAAATTGGCTAGCCAATACGTTGTTATATGAAGATATTCCTCCTAAATTCCATAAAGTATTGCCAACCATAGACTCTGCTTCACTTGTTAAACTATTTAAATATGTACCATTTAAGTAGCTATTTAAAGTTGCCTGACTCCAGTCATTATATCCAGATCCTGCTGGTGGAGTCCAGCCTGCTCTAGTCGGTAAATTATTATCCCATGCATAATTTCCTATACTCTCATCTCTTATTATTTTTAATCTTTTTTCACTTTGTTCATTTTCACTAGATTTTACATCAAATACTCCTATTATTCTCCATAATTCATTATTAAAACTTACATAGTTATTAGGATCTGCTCCCATATATCTTATATTACCATCTGGATCATCATTATTCATCGTAGTTGGATTACTACTAAGTAATGATGTTATTACATCTACAGCAGTACTTGACTCAACATATTCACTACCTATTCCCTCACTAGTTATTTTAGCACTAAATACTTTTCCTATTTCACTATTAGGCGTATTTATGTCTAACCATATCCTTATACTTATTATTTTGCTATCACCTGGATTAAGAGTTAAATCACTTGCTATAATATTATTATCTAGATTAGATAAACTAACTGGTTCATTATTATCTACCATTATTTTTATATAATTAGAATTTATTTGATTAGAAGTAGTAGTATTATTCAATAACAAATCAAATGTATAAGATAAATTACCTTTATTAGTTATTTTAAACTTATATGGAGTTGATTTCTTACCTTCTTCATCTGTTATAGGCAAACTATTTGTAAGATTTAGAGTTTCCCCTAATCCTTCTTCATCATTTTCTATTACTATATCTAATATACCCGCAGTATAACTTTCGCTGTTTTCTAACTTATCTTTTCTAAAAAACAAAGCATAAGTTGTTGTTGATAAAATAAATAAAACTACTATTATTGATATAACTAATATAATTACTTTTCTATTCATATTTCTCCTTCTTTCACACAACAAAAAAACAGAAAAAGATTCTAAAAATTAGAATTATTTTCTGTTTTTATTATTCTATTATTAAATATTTTACTACTTTTTAGTAATGAATTTGACCCCCGCATTCACTTGTAGTTAACTTGTCATTTACCATATTAATTATATACATGTTAACCACCTACTTTCTATATTAAGTTTAACATATAAATTTACTTATTACAAGTATTTCTACATTAAAGGCGCTAAAAACCTTAAAATACGTCCAATAATCTTTTTTATAATACTAAAGTTTTTCATATTCTCACTAGTTATTCTATCACTATTTTTAATCATATCCTGATAATCTTTTTTTATATCTTTAATAATCTTATTTTTATATAAATAAACAGCAGATTCAAAATGTAAATATAAACTACGATAATCCAAATTAATAGAACCAACTACCGCTTTTATATCATCACTAATAAACATCTTCGCATGTGTAAAACCATATTTATATTCATATATTTTTACCCCTACTTCTAATAATTCTTCATAATAACTTTTACCTAAATAATTAACTAACTTCTTATCTGGAATAGATGGCATCACAATTCTAACATCAACACCCCTTAAAGAAGCATAAGTTAAGGCTGATAACATCTCATCATCTAATATCAAATATGGAGTAACAATATAGACATACTCTAACGCATTATTTATAATATCTAAATACACCCTTTTACCAAGTTCATATTCATCCAAAGGATTATCCGCATACGCAATTACATAACCATCTTTTTGCTTTAATTCATTTTTAGTTATATATTTATCATATTCTTCAACTTTATTTTCTAAATTCCAAAGTTCTAAAAACATAACAATAAAACTATTAACAACATCACCTTCTAGTTTTACACCTGTATCTTTCCAATAACCAAATCTTTTCTTTAAATTAATATATTCATCAGCAATATTCATACTACCAGTATAAGCAATTTTCCCATCAATAATACAAATTTTACGATGATCTCTATAATTCTGATGAGCAGAAATTATTGGCTTAATTGGAGAAAATATTTTACATTTAATACCAAATTCCGCTAAAGTTTCTGGATAATCATGATCAAGTAATAATAAAGAACCAAAACCATCATACATTATCCTAACTTCAACACCTTCTTTAGCTTTTTCTTTTAAAATATTTAAAATAGAATTAAACATATAACCACGCTCTACTATAAAATATTCAATAAAAATAAACTTTTTTGCTTTCTTCAACTGTTCAATCATATCTTTAAATTGCAATAATCCAGATTCAAAATAATCAATATTATTAATATTATAAATAGGAAAATTAGAAGTCTTATTCAAATAACTAGCTAAATTATATAAACCACGTTCTTCCCCTCTTATCTTACTTAAAATAAGATCATCTTGAACCAAATATTTACGACTATTTTCTATTTCTGATTTTAATCTTTTATTCATAAGTCTAATACTTATTTGCAATTTAAAAAATAAATAAACTAAAACACCAACACCAGGAAATAATAGTATTGGAATAATCCACGCTATTTTATAAGAAGGATTACTTTTAGAATTAATAATAAACAGTACCACAATAGTATTTAAAAGCCCAAAAAAGCCAAAAATCCACGCTAAATTTCTATTAAAATAAGATATAACAAAAACAATAAGAAAAATTTGAATAGCTAAAGATAAAATAGCTAAAGTCAAACGACTAAAAATAATATTCTTAATAACTTTTAAAATCTTCATATTACTCACCCCAATGCAAAAATAGACCCAGCGGTCTATTTCTTAAATGGTATTAATGCCATAAATCTTGCTAATTTAACTTGAGAAGCAATATATCTTTGATGTTTAGCACAAGTTCCTGTAAATCTTCTTGGTAAAATCTTACCACTATCACTTATATATTTACTAATAATATTTATATCTTTATAATTAACTGGTTTACCAGCACACATATGACATATTTTTTTTCTTTTCTTACGAAATTCGCTCATGTCTATCCTCCTTTTTAAAAAGGTAAGTCATTATCACTAACCGCAATTGATTCACCAAAGCTTGCAAAAGGATCTTCATCTAAATCAACACTATCAATATCATTTGGCATATTATCAACTACCGCACTAGGTTGTTGATAAGTAGTAGCTTGATTATTAGAAATAGAATTTTTAGATTCTAAAAACTGCACATTATTTGCAACAACTTCAGTAACATAAACACGCTTACCATCTTTATCATCATAATTTCTTGTTTGTATTCTTCCATCAACAGCCACCAAACGACCTTTAACTAAATATTTTGTAATATTTTCCGCTTGCTTATTCCAAGCAACAACAGGAATAAAATCAGCTTGTCTTTGACCATTTTGATCGAGAACAGGACGATCAACTGCCACTGTTATATTACAAGTTGGAGTCCCATTTGGTGTATGTCTTAATTCAGGATCTCTTGTTAATCTTCCGATTACAATTACTTTATTCATACTTCACTTCCTATTTTTCTAAATTTAGAATTAAATGTCTAATAACATTTTCATCAATTCTAGCAATACGATCAAACTCTTTTACAGCTTTATCATCATTTGCCTCAATGTTGTATAAATAGTAGTAACCAGATTTACATTTCTTAATCTCATAGGCTAACTCTTTTTGACCCATTTCTTTATTCAATGTAATAGTAGCATTATTATCAGTTAAAACTTTTTCTAATGCTTTAACACTCTCAGCTCTAGTATTATCATCAACATCTGGTCTAACTATAAACATTATTTCATATTTGTTCATAATACACCTCCTTTTGGTCTATCGGCCTAAAAATAGGCAAGGAGCAATTTGCTCTTGCAAGTATTATAGCAAAAAAACATAATCATGTAAAGAATTTTATGTTTCTTTTTACTAAAAAATTACTAAAAATTAATACACAACCAGAAGTTATAGTACAAGCAAAGCCGCACGAGCCGAGTAGATGCCGTAAGAATCACCAAGGTTGTTGCCGAAGCCGAACACGCCCGCGATAGAGCCTTCGTTATAGAGGCCACCACGGTAGAACCACGGGTAAGACGAGAAGACGAAGCGCGCGTAATCATTATTCCATGCCCTACCAGAACTAACAACTACTTCTCCGGTTGCATCTCCTAATCTTGCTCGATTATAAGCTGTTTGACCATTGCTTTTTGTTCCATAAGCATACGTATCTATATATTTGGCTGTTGATGCACTATATTTAAAAATTCCATCACCATAATTTAAATTATATACATAACTTCCTGCACTCTTTGACATATTGCCCATTACATATTCGTATGCTCCGCCGGATAAGTCATATATTCCATATATATTTCCGGTACTACTTTGATTTACATTTGATACATAGTTTCCTCCTCCTGTTGTATGACTACTACTATTATTTATTGTTACTTCTTCACAACTACTTCCATTACATCTTCCATAATCACTATGCGTTAAATATGCTACTGCTCCCCATTCCATATTCTTTAACATATGTGAATCTACTTTACTTGTATCTGTGCTCAATCCATATTCATTACCACTACTTTGCATATTTTGAATTGCTCCTTCAAAGCTATCTACGAAATTATATCTCCAACTTTTTACATTTGGCTTTGTTCTAGGTTCTAAATCAGCTGTCTCACAATTTGCATAACTTTGATTTGTATAACATGAGCTATCTGTTGGTGCTGATATTTCAAACTTTCCAACCCATATTCCGGTTAGTTCTGTATCTCCAAATGTAAAGGCGGGATGGGTATAATACTGTCCATTTGTTCCACTACATGTTTCATTTGTTGCACTACTTGATGCTGCTGCAAATGAATAGTTATTACATTTTATTTCTCCTGTTGATGCTGTACCTTGTTCAAATACTATATCTATACCAGTTGTTTTCGCATTATAACTATCTGTTCCCATCGTTTTAGCTACGTTAAATACTTTATATTTATATCTTGGTATCCATACATAATATGCGAGCACTTCAGACTCTGGTATTACAGTACCTGCTTCTGCTTCTACATATGTATTTCTATTTGTACTACTTACTAGCACTGCATTAGCCCATTGTTTATTTGTATAATCATACCATGGTGTTCCATTATATACATAATTTTCTTCTGATGCTTTTACCCAACTATTTTGAGTATCATCATATTGTACTGGAATTAAATTTTCTACTAACTTTGGTGCATTTGCACCACTTGTATCTACATACTTTGTAGGAAAACTATAAGTATTACTTATTAAAGTATACCCACTTGGTATAATCAAATTACCTCCATTTTGATATCCTGTTACTGGTATTATATTATAATTTATACTATTAGAAGTATTATTATCTATTACTAAAGTTACTTTTTTAGTCTCTTTATTATTTATTGTACCTTCTACTTTATCTGTTGATGTATTTAACATTTTTACTTCTATACCACTACTTGTTGTTTCTTTATATGCAAAACCATAACTAATAGTTCCACCATTAGAATTAGTTAAAAATATATCAAATACTTTAGTAGTATTACTATTTACTGTTATACTTCTACCATCTGTATCATTTATATTTATATTATAAGCTAAATCAGCTTCACTACTTGAAGTTTCTTCCATCGTTATATCTATTGCATAAGTATAATATAAAATACATGATATTAAAGTTATTATAATTAGACTAATTATTAATATTTTCTTCTTCATCTTTTCCTCCACACGAAAAAAATACAAGAAAATTATTCTATTTATATAGAACATCTCCTTGTATTTCACATACATTTTTTATATCATTTAATAATAAATTTGACCCCCGTATTTACTTGTAGTTAACTTGTTATTTATCTTATTTAATATATACATATGTTAACCACCTACTTTCTATTACATTTATATTTTATCACATTAATTAACAAAAAGCTATACATTTTATCATTTTCCACAATAATTGTGGAAAAATACTTATTTACTATTTTTTCTTCTAAAATATTTTTGAACTTCAATACTAATCATTAAAATACACGCTAATAAGAATAGATAAACAACATGAATAAATGGAATTTCTGGAGTTTGCAAGAAAGCACTTGCAGCATCAAAATGCATTATTACAAAATGTAGTAAAACTGAAAATACCACTCCACCAACCATTAAATAATTACTCTTAAGAGAAATATTTACAATAGATTTAGTCTCACTACGACAATTTAGAGCTAATATATTTTGAACTAAAACCATATAAGTCATAATATAGCCTCTTGCTAAATATACATCCATATGAAGAGTATTTAACAAGAATTCCCATAAAATAAATCCAACTAAACCAACAGTTAATCCCGCTACTGCAATAGATGAGAATAATTTTTTATCAAATAAAGCTTCACTTGGACTTTTAGGTTTTTCTCTCATTATTCCATCTTCTTCACGCTCAAATGATAATGCAAAATCTTGAATACTATCAGTAACTACATTTAACCACAACAGTTGAATTGCAACAAGTGGCATTGGTAAATTACATAAAATTGATAAACAGAAAAATAATACTTCAGCTAATCCACAAGAAATTAAAAAGTAAATAATTTTTCTAATATTTGCATAAGCAATTCTTCCTTCTTTAATTCCTGATACAATTGATTTAAAGTTATCATCAACTAATATCATTTTAGATGTCTCACGAGCTATATCAGTTCCACTACCCATTGCAATTCCAATATTAGCGCTTTTTAAAGCAGGAGCATCATTAACCCCATCACCCGTTACTGCAACAAACTCTCCTTGTCTTTTTAACGACTCAATTATTTTTAATTTTTGAATAGGAGTAACTCTACTAAATACAACTTTTTCTTTAATAAATTTATCAATTGTCTTTTCATCTTTTGTTAAAACCTCTTCTAACTGAGTACCTATTACTACCTTATCATAATTATCAGTTAAATTAAGCTCTTTAGAAATCGCAAACGCTGTCAGTGGATGATCTCCAGTAACCATTAATACCTTAATACCCGCTAATTTGCACTGCTTAACAGAATCAATAACTTCTTTTCTAATTGGATCAATAAACCCAACTAAACCTCTAAATTTCAAATCTTTTATATCTTCTTCATCATATTTATCACTTTTTTTAATTTTACCACTAGCTAAAGCAATAACACGATATCCATCTTTAGCAAGTTCTTCATTTTGTTTAGTTAAATTATTAACATCAGTATCCTTACAAAACTCTAATACTTTTTCTAAAGATCCTTTTACAGTACAATAAATATCATCATTTTCTTCATAAAAACAAGCCGAATATTTATTTTCTGATTCATAAGCAATTGAATCAATAATTTTAACATTAGATGTATCAATTTGTAATTTCTTCCCTAAAACTAAAAATGCAATATCAATAGAATCTCCTATTTTTTTCTTTCCATCTATTTTAGCTTCATTATTAATTGCCCCTAAAAGGCCAATTTCTTTAGCTAATTCTAAATTATCACCAATAACTTTTCCTTCTGTTTCATACCCAACACCCTCAATATCATATTCAATACCACTTGGTAAAACAATTTTTTTAGCCGTTTGTTCATTAACAGTCAAAGTTCCAGTCTTATCACTAGCAATAACAGTACAACTACCTAAAGATTCAGCATATTTAAGCTTTTTAGCAACCATATTCTTTTTCGCCATGCGATTAGACGCAATTGTTAAAGCCATAGTCAAAGCTAAAGGAAGTCCTTCTGGCATCGCAGAAACTGCTAACGCAACTACTGATAAAAATATCTCATCAAGCGGTGTACTTTTAGTAATTAATAAAATAGTAATAATAATTGCAACAATTATTACAATTAAACTAATTTGTTTAGAAAACTTCTCAACTCTTAATGTAAGTGGCGACTTTTCTTCTTTTGTATTATTAATTGTATCAGTAATCTTACCAATTTCTGTATTAATTCCAATTGATACAACCACTGCTTTAGCTCTTCCTTTTACAACTGTAGTCCCAGAAAACAACATATTTTTTTGAGCAGTAATAGGAACTTTCTTTTTATTAATCACTTCTTCATTTTTTTCTACTTGAATACTTTCTCCTGTTAAAATAGATTCATCTACCATTAAATTATGCGACTCAATCAAACGCATATCAGCATTTATTTTATCACCAGATTCTAGTAAAACGATATCTCCAACAACTAAATTTTCTGAATATATAGTCATAGTTTTTTTATTTCTAATTACTTTAGTTTTAGACGCAATCAATTTAGACAAAGCCTCGGCCGTATTATTAGCCTTATTCTCTTGATAAGTTCCCATAATTAAATCAATCATAACAATAAATATAATAGCAAAAGCCTCAATTGCTTCACCTGCTATAAAAGAAATTATAATAGAAATAATTAATAAAATTACAATTGGATCAAAAAGTTGACTAACAAATATTTTTAAAAGACTATCTTTCTTCTTTCTAGGTAAAACATTTTTGCCAAATTCAAGTTGTCTTTTTTTAACAATATTATCACTTAAACCATCAATATTAGTATCTAACTTTTTTAATATATCCTCTATATCCTCGTCATAACTCATCATTTTCCTCCTTTAACTTTAAATTAATCATACTAATAACTTTATCAGTTCCCTTTTTTACAATCAAACTATTAATAATTTTTTCATGCTTATTTTTTGTCAAATACAAATAACTAATAAAACTAAAAACTAAAGCACCAATTAAATTAACAATTAAATCTTTCATCGTATCATTAATACCTACATCTAAATAACCATTATCTATTTGTTTTAATACGTTTCCCTCTTTATCATATAAAACAGTATTATCAATACCTTTAATAATTTCAACTTGATTATCATCAGTAAAAGCCACAGAAGAAACTTCAGTTACAATAGTATCTTTTTGAGTATCCAGAACAAAGGAAACAAAATAAATTTTGTTTCTTCCTTGTCGTTACCTCCAAGGTTTCCTACTTCATAGATAGTCTC
>CALVSA010000010.1 GCA_944358825.1 uncultured Bacilli bacterium | reverse complement strand
CGGAATTTAAGCCTATGGAGACTAGTCAGAGACTATCTATGAAGTAGGAAACCTTGGAGGTAACGACAAGGAAGAAATAAAATTTATTTTGTTTCTTTTGTCCTAAACTTTAAATTATTAATTGCTTTTATGTAAAAATTATGTATAATTATAATAGGGATGTGGTATTATGGAGTTTAGAGAACTTAAGAAAAAATATTTAGATTTAGAAGTTGAGGTTAATGATATTTGGAGGTCTCTTTGACTTAGATACGAAAATAAGAAAATTAAATGAGCTAGAATTAAGTATGAATGATATAACTTTTTGGGACAATAAAGATAAAGCTAATGAAGTAATTAGAGAAGTTAGTGATTTAAAAAATATTATTAATCCTTTAGTGGATTTGAAAAAAGAACTTGATGATAATATATCTTTACTAGAAGATGATGAAGAAATTATTAGTTTATTGTCTTTAGAATATGATAAACTCTCTTCTAAATTAGAAGAGATTAGTTTGCTTACTTATTTGTCTTGTGATTATGATAAGAATAATTGTCTTTTAGAAATTCATGCTGGTGCTGGTGGTACAGAGAGTTGTGATTGGGCTTTAATGTTGGAAAGAATGTATGAGCGTTATTTAAAAAAGAAAAATTACAAAGTAGAATTATTATCTATGCAACCAGGTGAAGAAGTAGGAATTAAAAGTGTTATGTTAAAGGTAAGTGGACTTTATGCTTATGGTTATTTGAAACATGAGAAGGGAGTTCATAGGTTAGTTAGAATAAGTCCTTTTGATAGTAATAAAAGACGTCATACTTCTTTTGCGTCTGTGGAGGTTGTTCCAGAAATTAATGAAGAGATTAATATAGAAATAAAAGATAGTGATTTAAAGATAGATGTTTATCGTAGTAGTGGTGCAGGTGGACAAAGTGTCAATACTACTGATAGTGCTGTTAGGATTACTCATATACCAACT
Source organism: uncultured Bacilli bacterium (assembly GCA_944358825.1). GTDB lineage: Bacteria > Bacillota_I > Bacilli_A > RF39 > UBA660 > CALVVX01. The sequence continues at coordinate 37,465 of CALVSA010000010.1, read as the reverse complement.
TCTATTGTTGTAACTTGTCAAAATGAGCGTAGCCAAATTCAAAATAAGCAAAAAGCATTAGAAATTTTAAAGAGTAAATTATATTTGTTGGAGTTAGAGTTGCAAAAAGATAAAATTGATAATTTAAAAGAGGGACAAATGACAATTGGTTTTGGTTCTGCTAAAAGAAGTTATGTAATGTGTCCATATACATTAGTAAAAGATAATGAAAGTGGATATGAGACTTCTAATGTAGATGCTATTTTAGATGGTGAGATTGATGAGATGATTATGGCTGGATTAAGGAGGTAGTTGTTTTGTTTAAGTGGTTAAGAAGAAAAAGGGTGGAAGATGTTTTAAGAAAAATAGATAAAAAGAATTTGATAGAAAGATATGCCTTATTATTTGTTGGTTGTTTTATTGTTGCTTTTTCTTTTAATGTTTTCTTTTTACAATATAATATTGTTTGTTTTGGTATAAGTGGTGTGTCTATTATTTTAAATCAGTTTGGTGTTAATCCTTCAATCTTTATTTTGGTATGTAATATAATTTTATTAATCGTTAGTTATTTTTTGTTAGGTTTTGCAAAAACTAAAAATTCTGTTGTTGGATCGTTATTATTTCCTGTTTTTGTTAGTTTGACAAAAGTTTTTGTTCCATATATAGATTTAAGAGGATTAGAGTTAATAGTTATTGCTATATTTGGTGCAGTTTTAACAGGAATTGGTTATGGTATTATCTTTAAGACTGGTTTTACTACTGGTGGTACTGATATTTTGAATCAGATTTTGGTTAAATATTTTAAAGTTAGTATGGGAAAAGCTATGATGATGGTTGATGGATTAGTAGTTTTATCGGCTATTACTGTATTTAGTGTTGAAATTGTTTTATATGGATTTATTGTTTTATACATAATTAGTGTTATTACTGATAAAGTAATACTAGGTATTTCACAAAGCAAAGCTTTTTATGTTATTACCGATAAAGAAAAAGAAGCCCGTGAATTTTTGCTGTCTATTGTAAATGGTGGTGTTACTCTTATTAATTCTAAAGGTGGATTTTCTCAAGATCGTCATAATCTATTACTTGCTGTAGTTCCCACTAGAATGTATTTTACTGTTAAGGAAGGGTTACAAACGATTGATCCTGATGTCTTCTTTTTAGTATGCGATGCATATGAGGTTAGTAGTAAGGGGAAATAATATGGGCAAAGTATTAATGAAAAATTATTTTATGTTTATTGTGGCTGCTTTTTTGTATGCTTTAGGTTTTAATTTATTTTATTCTCCTTATAATGTTGTTATAAGTGGAACCACAGGATTATCTTTGGTTTTTAGAGAGTGGATTGGTATTTCTCCAAGTACTTTTGTGGCAATTGTTTCTGGTCTTTTACTACTTGTTAGTTTTATTTATATGGGATTTGATATTACTTTTAAAAATATTATTGGGACTTTAATTTATCCAACCTTCTTAGCGCTTACAGAAAATCTTGTTGCGATGTTAAATATTAATTTGTCTAGTATGTTATTAGTTGTTATATATGGAGGAATTACTATCGGTGTTGCTACTGGGTTAATGATGCGAAGTGGTTTTACAATAGGTGGTTTTAATATTTTATATCAATTGTTTAATAAATATTTTAATATTTCTTATGGAAAGTCGCTTTTATTTATTAATTTATCTATTTTACTTTTAGGAACGTATGTGTTTGGTCTTACTAATGCACTTTATGCTGTTATTGCTTTATGTATTTCTTCTTATATTACTGATCATGTAATTATTGGAGTATCAAGGGCAAAAACTTTTTATATAGTTACTGATAAGGAAAGTGAAGTAAAAGAGTTAGTTATTAATAAATTGTCTCATACGGTAACGGAAATAAGTGCAAAAGGAGGTTACACTAATAATAATAAAAAGCTTTTAATGACTGTTATTCCAACGAAAGAATATTTTATTTTAAAAGAAGCAGTTCAAACTTTGGATGATGATGCATTTTTCTTAATTACAGATACTTATGAAGTATCAAATGGGAAAAATGTTGTTATGGATGGTGAAATATAAAATTTATTTTACCATTTTTTTCTATTTTAAAATTTAGAAAAATTTGTTATAATATTTATGCATGTAAAATGTTATAAATGTTATTAATTTTATAGTAAAATATTTATTAATATGTTATAATGAATGTTATAATGATGTTTGAATTAAAGGTGGTAATATAGATGGAATTAATTAGAATTGCCGATGTTCAAAAGACTTATAAAAATGGAGTTGTTGCTTTATATGATTTTAATTTAAGTATTAAAAAAGGCGAATTTGTTTTTGTAATTGGTGCATCTGGCTCTGGTAAGAGTAGTTTAATAAAAATGTTATATCGTGAGGAAAAGCCTGATAAAGGTGAGATAATTATTGGTGGTATTAATGTTGCAAAGTTAAAAAATAGAAAAGTGTATATATTAAGAAGAAAACTTGGTGTTGTCTTTCAAGATTTTAAGTTGCTTCCAAAATTAACTGTTTATGAGAATGTTGCTTTTGCTCTTGAAGTTTTTGCGTGCGATAAGAAAGAAATATATCGTCGAGTTATGCAAGTATTAGAGTTAGTTGGACTTAAAAATAAAGTAAGACAGTATCCTAGTCAATTATCAGGAGGAGAACAACAAAGAGTTGTTATTGCTAGGGCAATTGTAAATAAGCCAAAATTATTAATTTGTGATGAGCCTACTGGTAATTTGGATCCTGATACTAGCATGGAGATTATGCAAGTGTTAGAGCAGATTAACAATATGGGTACTACTATTATTATGGCGACTCATGATCGAGAAATTGTTAATCGTATGAAGAAGAGAGTTATTGTTATAAGTGAGGGAAAATTAGTAAAAGATTATGAGAAAGGACAATATGTAAATGAAAGGTATTAGAACTGTTAAAAGATATTTTCGCGATGCTGCGAAGAGTTTAGTTAGAAATTTTTCCCTTTCACTTGCCTCTATTTCTTGTATTACTATTACGTTAATAGTAGTAGCATTATCAATTGTTATTTCATATAACGTTGAAGAGATTGCTTCTAAAATTAAGCAAGATGTTACTATGATTGTATTTATTGATAATGGCGCTACTGAAGATGAAGTAAAACAAATAGGGGAAGAAATAAAAAAGATTAGTAATGTTGAAGAAGTAACTTTCAAATCAAAAGAAGAGTCTGCTAGTGAGTTAGCAGAGAGTGATTCTACTTTTAATACTGTAACTCAAGAATGGACTGATGAGACTAATCCATTACTTGATAGTTATATGATTAAAGTTAAAGATATTGAGAAAATTCATGATACAGCAAATGAAATTGAAAAAATGGATAAAATCGATACTATTAATTATGGTGAGGATATGATTAATCAGATACTTCCAGTATTTGAGGTTATTGATAAAGTTTGTATTGGTGCTGTTATTGCATTAATAGTTGTTACTGCATTTTTGATTGCCAATACTATTAAGCTTGCGATATTTGCAAGAAAAACAGAAATTGAGATTATGAGATTAGTTGGTGCTTCTAATATTTCTATTAAGATTCCGTTTATTATTGAAGGATTGTTTTTAGGAGGCATTGGCTCAATTATACCAATTATTGTTACTATTTATGGTTATACTACTTTATATGATTATTTTGGTGGTATGTTGTTCTCTTCTAATTTGGCTCAAATAATTTCTCCTGTTCCATTTGTATACATTATTTCTGTTATTTTACTTATAATTGGTATGTTAGTTGGTATGTTTGGAAGTTATAGAGCTGTTAAAAAGTATCTAAAAATTTAGCGTAATTTTCTTACGCTTTTTTAAAACAAAAATTTTAAGCAACTTGACAAAAAAAGTTAAATATATTATAATACGTAACCAATTGAGTAATAATTTATTTAATTGTTGTGAAAAGTGAATAGAATAGGAGGGGTATTGATGATTAATGATAATTTTTTCAAAAAAAACTCTAGTCAAAAATTAGTTATTAGTAGAGAGGAATCTTTAAAATTTGTTAATGCTCAGTTGAAAGATGAACTGCGTATTGCAAGACAAAAGAGAATGCTTTTGTTAATTAGGCCATTGTTAAACATTTCTGCTTGTGCATTGCTAATTGGTGTTACTGCTGATAAAGTTTTATTTATTTCAATTCTTTTTGGAGGGTTAGTTGGAATTAATACTATTTCTAATATTATTTATTTTCGATATGAGTTTAAAAATAATAATGAGTATATTAAAAATTTGAAGAAATATCGTTGTGAACTTGTTAATTATTTAATGGAATCTAGTGATAAAGAACAGTTAGATGCACGTAAAAAAGAGCTATTAATTGCTTATAAGAGGTAATTATGTTTAAGGACTATAATGTAGATGTTTTGGATATTAAATTTAATAATTATGAATGGAAAAAACTAAATTATTTGGCTAATAAATACTATTTAAAATATCATTATCAGTTAGATGAATTTAGATGTGAAGATGATTTAGACTTTTCTTATGATAAAGAAGTTGACTTTATTAATAGGCATAATTTTTTGGTTAAAATGTTTTTAAAAGAATTAGCGGCTGAATTTAGAGTTTTTAAACTTTTTTCTGTGTCTATTTTTGTTACTGGTAGTTTTGCTCGTTTTTCAAATAAAATTAATAGTGATGTTGATATTCACTTTTTATATAGTGATGTTTTTAAGAGGTTTATTTATAAGTATGAAGAGATGTATTTTTATATTGTATCTTATGTGTTAGGTATTAAGCGTAATAATATTCATTCTGTTATTACTACTAAATTAAATAAGAAATTTAATTCTAATGCTAATCCTTTAACTGTTAGGTTATATAAAGATGATGCTAATTATATATCTTATTCATTTTATGAGAATACTAAAAAGAGATTTTTTTTGCAATATAATAATAGTAAATCATATAAGGCGTTTAATAAATATATTATTAGAGAGATTTTAAATGAAAATAGGGAATGGGCACATAATTTTTATGTTGTTTTAAATGAGAAAAGGTTTAATGATAATTATAGTAAGCTTATTAAATTTGAAGATAGAAATAGATTAATTGATTTAATTGAAAATGTTAGAAAGAATATTAAGAAAGATGTTAAATTAAATAATGATATTTCTGTTATCAAAAGAGTTTATCAACAGGATATGTTTGCTAATATTTATAATACTCTTAATTTAGTTAGGATGTATAATAATAAGAATTTATATACATTAAATGAGGTTTTGAATTCTAGTTTTTTTGATGATTTGGATATTAAATTTAATATATATAAATATTTGTGGTTAGTTAAAAAATTATCATTATATTGTCTTAATAATAATATAATTTATAGTATTCATGTTCATGGTGATATTAATTATCAGAATTTAGAGCAGTTAGAGAATTTGCGTTTGGTTGTTTGTAACAATTTGTTAGATGTTTTAAAAAAGTTAAGGATGATGATAAATGAGTAGGGCAGTTATTACTTTACCACTTTCTCCTTTAAAAAATCATGAATTTTCGCGATTAGTTAGTCCGATTATAGGTGAGACGTTGAGTAAAGAATTGGGGGCTAATTTTTATTTGGCACTTAATTTATTAGATTCTTTTAAGGATAGAAGTGATAATTTAGATAGTTATTTGGATAATATAAATAAACATAAGATAAACTGTGATTTATGGGTTGATATTGATCATATTGAACTCTTGTTAGAGAAAGTTTTTTTGTTAATTAAGAAAAATTTTATATACGAGAAGAAAGTTATGATGTATAGATGTGATTGTGGTGTTATTGAAGTAGATAAAAATAATATTAAGACTTGTAATCCAAATAATACTTTATATAGTTTTAATAACGATCAAATGGTGTGTTTGAAATGTGGTAGTGTTTGTAAGTTGTATGAGGAAGATGAATTAGTTTTTGATTTTTCTAAAGTTAATAATTTTTATGTTAAGTTTATGCCTGATTATTTAAATAAGGATATAAAAAGTTTTAATAAAGTTATTTTGCCATCTTATACAATTATTTCTAGAAAAAGAGATACTGGTATTTATATTAATTATAATAATCATAAATATAATATTGATATAGATTTTTTATGGGAAGTTTATGTTAGTTTATTTGATGATGATGAGAAGGTTATTTTATGTGGAAATAAAGAGTTATATCAATTATATATGGTTAGTGTATTAGAGTATGTTTTAAATAGTCATATTAACAGTATTTATGTTGGAACTCCTATTATTGAGGGGATTAATGATTGCAATTTTTCTGTTAATAATATTGATGATGTTATTACTAAGAAATTGATTGTTATTTTAAATACTAAATGGAGTGTTAAACAACGGAAGATAGATTATGATTTAGTTAGTAAGTTAAGAAGAATGCCTTTGGACAAGAAGTTTGATATTTATGAGACTATTTGTTATAATAATTGTGTTGGTAATTTTAATAAAGATCTTGCCTATATTTTTAATGAGCAATTTAATTTTCAAAAAGTCATGAAAAAAGTAAAGGAGAGACGTAATGTATAGTGTTTTTGTTTCTAAAATAAAGGCGATGGCTTTAATTAATGACGATTTAAGAAGGTTAATTAAAAGGGATGCTAATGCAGTTGTTTTGCCTTGGTCGATGCCACAAGAGTTAGATGCTAATAGGCTTTTAAATGATTATTTTAAAAAGGGATCTGATAAATATAATAAGTATATTAATTCTTTGATTAATTTAGGTATTAGAGAAGAAAATATTTTTATTGGAAACTGTTATAGTGATTCTAAAGAACTTTTGAGAGAAAAAATTAAAAAGGCTGATGTTTTATTGTTAACAGGAGGAAATCCTGAAATGCTTTTTTCTAAAGTTGTGCATGGGACTGAATTATTATATGATATTAAATATTTTGAAGGTATTGTCATTGGTGAGAGTGCAGGGGCAGTTTTAGAGTTTAAAAGATATTTTATTACGAAAGAGAATAATTATTATAAATACTTTGCTTTTTATGATGGATTTGGGATTGTTGATGATCCATTTTATATTGATGTTCATAGTTTAGATACTAAAGAGTATTTGGATTTTTTAAGAGAAGTTGCTAATGAATATGATAAAGATATTTATGCGATTGCTGATGATGGAGCAGTTGTTTTAAATAGAAGTAGTTTAGATGTTAAAACTTATGGTAATGTTATAAAAATAGAAAGAGGGATAGTATGAAAAAAACTAAAATTATTTGTAGTATAGGACCTGCTAGTTCTAGTGTTGAAGTTATGGAGAAAATGGTAGAAGCAGGAATGAATGTTGCGAGAATTAATTTTTCTCATGCAACAATGGAAGAGAGAATTAATGTAATTGAGACTGTTAAGAAAGTAAGAGAAAAAACAGGTAAACATATTGGTATTTTATTTGATACTAAAGGACCAGAATTTAGAAATCAAATGATGGAAAATGATGAGATTAATTTGGTTGAAGGTAAAACAATTAGAATAGTTAAAGATGAAGTTATTGGAAATGAAAATAGGTTTTCACTAAATCATCCTGAGGCAATTGATGATTTAAAAGTAGGTAATGTTATTTTACTTGAAAATGGTTTAATGAAAATTGAAGTTATTTCTATTGAAAAGGATGGAGTTACTTGTAAGATAATTGATGGTGGTAAATTAGGAAATAAAAAGAGTTTAAATGTTCCTGGAGTTAATTTATCAATACCGTTTGTAAGCGAGGCAGATTATAAGGATTTAACGTCTGATCTTATTAGTGAAGGAGATTTTATTGCTTTATCTTTTGTTAGTTGTAAAGATGATGTTATGGAAGCTAGAGAGTTAGTTAAAAATAAGAATAAGAATATAAAACTAATTGCTAAAATAGAAAATCAAGAAGGTATTAAAAACTTAGATGAAATTTTAGAAGTTGCTGATGGTGCGATGGTTGCACGTGGTGATTTGGGAGTGGAAGTTCCTTTGGAAATGTTACCTATTTATCAAAAGGAAATAATTAAAAAATGTCGTAAGTATGGAAAAATCGCTATTGTTGCAACTGAAATGTTAGAGTCAATGAAGAAAAATATTCGTCCAACTAGGGCTGAAGTAAGCGATGTTGCTAATGCTGTTTTTGATGGAACAGATGCGGTTATGTTAAGTGGTGAGACTACTACTGGTAAACATCCAATTACGGTTGTTGAATACATGGCAAAAATTTGTAAAATGGCTGAAAATAGTCAAAATTATGATGAAATTATACCAATTACAAAAGATGTTGATATTGCAATGACTATTGCCAAGAGTGTTATTGAATGTTCTAAGACTCTACGTGTGAGGGCTATAGTGGCGGCTACTATGAGTGGAAACAGTGCTATTAAGATTAGTAATTTAAAACCGAATGTTCCAATAATTGCGGCTTGTATTAGTGAAGAAGTTGCTAGAAGTTTGTCTCTTAATTATGGAGTGTATAGTCAGGTTGTTAAAGAATATGAGAGTACTGATGAAATAGTTGAAGATGCTAAAAGGTTATATAAGGAGATGTTTAATGCTGATAGTGATGATATAATTATTATTACTGGTGGTTTTCCTAATAATACTGTTAATAAGACAACTAATTTTATGAAAATAGAGCGCTTGGATTAGCGTTCTATTCCATATATTTCATTTTCACTATCGTAGAATATATAGTTTTGTGGTGGATTATATGTCAAATATATAAAAATAATATATGTTAAGATAATTAGGATGCTAAATATATAATTTGGTATTTTAGTTTCTTTTTTTTGCATTATTTTATAACTTATATATTGCATAATTATATATACTATTAGTAATAAAAAGATTGATACAAACATATTTTCTCCGATGGAATTATAAATTGGTAGGTATATTATTAGATAAATTGGTATAGATATAAAAGCTGATATAAATAATTGTAGATAATAATTATTATAATTTACATTAAGTTTTTTTAATATTATTTTATCTATAAATGAGTAAAGTAATGTTGCAGTAAATAAAATCTTCATATGTTCCCATATACTTTCATTTACAGGGAAGAATATTGAAAATAATACGTTTGGAAAAAGATCAAAGACAAAATGACAAATAAATGATAGTAAAAATATTCCAATTACTGCATATATTCTAGTTTTTTTTAACACTTTTTCACCTCATTAAATTATATTTTACTCTTTTGTTGTTAATAACTTTAATTTATTGTATAATAATATAAAAGAAATAAGAAAGAAGTCGAAATATGAAAAAAGTTATTATTATTGGTATTATATTTGTAGTAATTTTATTAATCGCGGTTATTGGTTCTATTTTAGTATCTTCTAATGAGGAAATAAAAAAAGTAGATGATATTTTATCTTTACAAACTAAATTAGATGATACTTATTCTTGTTATGGATATACTATAGATAATCCTAAGATTGTTGTTGATCCTTATGATAATGCTCCTCTTAGTGCTTTAATTATGTTTGAGACTAAGTCTGCATCTAGGGTTAAGGTTTATGTAAATGATGTTTTTTTATATGAAGAAGAGGATGATACTAAAGAGCATTATTTAGATATTTATAATTTGTTAATTAATGATAATAAAGTATCGTTAGTTTTAGATGATAAAAAATATGAATATGATATTAAAACTGATAATATTGAAATTGATTTACCCACAGTAACTGTTGATAAAGATGAAATTTTATTTGTTAGTATTGATAACTTTTTAGTGGGAATAAATTCAAATAATCAAGTTGTTTATTATTTAGAGGGTTTTACTAATAATGTTATACAACTTAGTAATGGGCATTTACTAGTAACTACTAATAGAGTTAATAACGATAATAGTTATGTAAGTGTTACTGAAATTGATATGTTAGGTAAAATTTATAATGATTATGTGATATTTGATGGTTATAAATCTTTAAGTTATCAGATGGAAAATGGTAATTATTTAGTTTTAAGTAATAGTGTTTTAGAAATTGATAGACAAAATGGTAATGTTGTTCATGAGTTTAGTTTTGATGAAGAAGATGAGTGGTTAAGTTTATCATATGAGAATAATCAAGTTGTTTTAACTGGTAAAAGTAAAACGATTTATTTTGATTATGATAAAAGTACTAAAGATGTTGTTAATGAACAAAATAGCATTTTAGAAAATAAGATACATATAAGATATGGTAATTATTATAAAAAGGCTGTCCAAAATAGATTTGGACAAAGTAAAGAGACTAATACTGACGATTTAGATATTAATTTGCTTTTTTATAAAAAGGTAGATAAAAATTATGATGATTATCAAATAGAATTTAATTATGAGTTTGATAGAATTGTTGTGAGCAAAAAAAAGGATAAAGAAATATATATTATTTTGGATAAGTTTGGGGAGCGAAAAGTATATAATATGAATAGTAATAAGTATTATATTAATACGGTTAATTTAAGTGGTAGGTATGATATTTATGTAAAAATAGATGATAAGGTTTACAAGACAGATTATTATGTTAAAATATAAAAATATTGTCAAAAAATAAATATTATGTTAAACTGTAGGTAGAGGTGATTTAATGAATGAAAAATTAACGCTTGTAGTTATGGCAGCGGGTATGGGATCAAGATTTGGTGGTTTGAAGCAAATAACTCCAGTTGATGAAGATAATAATTTTTTACTTGATTATTCTGTTTACGATGCTATAAAGGCGGGTTTTCAAAAAGTGGTTTTTATTATTAAAGAAGAAAATTTAGATGTTTTTAAAGAAACAGTAGGTAAGAGAATTGAAGATAAAATAGAAGTTGATTATGCTTTTCAAAAAATGGATGATATTCCTGATTTAACTAAATTATCTGATGATAGGGTTAAACCTTGGGGAACAGTGCAAGCTATTTTGTGTGCTAAAGATTTAGTACCATCATCATTTGCGGTTATTAATGCTGATGATTTTTATGGTTATGAATCATATGCTATTACAGCAAGGTTTTTAAAGGATAATCATGATGATAATACTCATTTGGCTATTCCATATCCTATTAATCGCGTTGATAGTAAATATGGTAGTGTAAAGCGTGGTGTATTATTTTATGATGAGGCTGGTAATGTGGAGAAGATAATTGAGTGTAGTATTACTCATGAAGGTGATAAAATTTTAGCCCAACCACTTAATGGTGATAAAGAGTTTTATATTGAAGATAATCATCCAGTGTCTATGAATATGTTTGGTTTTAAGCATAGTTTCTTTAATAAGTTAGAATCTTATTTTAATGACTTTTTTAAGGAAGATAATGATTTTCTTAAGGATGAGGCTTTACTTCCTGATTGTATTTTAAAGTGTTTAGATAATAATGAGATTACTTTAAAGTATGAGACTTCTAATGCTGATTGGTTAGGAATGACTTATAAAGAGGATTTAGATTTTGTAATAGAAAAACTAAATGAGAAAAGAAATAATAATGAATATCCACAACATTTGTGGAAATAAGTAAACTAATTTAGTTTGCTTTTTTATATGAATATTTTAAGGTCTTTAAAAGAGATAATTATAGTTTTTATATTACAATATTTATTAGTTGTTTTATGTGGTGTTATTTATTTGTTATTTGGTTATGATATTAATAATTTTATGGGTAGTATTGGTTATTTTATAGTTGTTGTTTTTAATATTATAGTAATTATATTACTTAATAAAAGATATAAGTTAATTACTAATAAAGTTAGTTTTAGTTTATATTTTCCATATATTTATTTGATTATTTGTTATGCTTTAATTATGAATAATATATTTTTTATATTTAATTTAACTAATAGTAATGTTGCAAGTATTAATATAATTTTACTTATAATTAGTAGTGGTGTTATTGGTCCTGTTGTTGAGGAATTATTATTTAGAGGGATTTTATTTAATAATTTAAATAAATACTATAGTAATAAAAAGTCTATTTTAATTTCGTCGTTAATTTTTGGTTTGTTTCATACTTCTATTAATGGGTTTATTTATGCTTTCTTTTTAGGTATTATTTTATCTTATATTTATCTTAAGACTAATGATATTAAAATTTGTATGTTAGGGCATATGTTATCTAATATTTTGGTATTGTTTTTAAGTGGTTTTAATTTATATATTTTACTACTTAGTATTTATGGTTTTATATTTAGTGGTTATTTAATTTATAAGTTGCAGAAAGTTAACTAATATGATATACTTAAATGGTAGAGGATGTGGTTAATATGTTAAAAGAGCAAAGCCTAAATATAAATAATAAGATAAATAATATGTTAACTACATGTGAATGCGGGGGTCAAATTTATTACTAAAAAATAATAAGTTATTTAATGATAAAAACAGAAAATAATTCTAATTTTTAGAATCTTTTTCTGTTTTTTTTGTTATGTAAAGAAGTAAGAAATGAAAAAGAAAGTAATTATATTAGTTATATCAATAATAGTAGTGTTAATTATATTATCTACTACTACTTATGCTTTATTTTTTAGAAAAGATAAGCTAGAAAATACGGAAAGTTATACTGCTGGGATACTAGATATAGTAATAGAAAATGATGAAGAGGGATTAGGGGAAACTCTAAATCTTACAAATAGTTTGCCGATAACAGATGAAGAAGGTAAGAAAAGTAATCCATATAAGTTTAAGATAACTAATAAAGGTAATTTATCTTATACATTTGATTTGTTATTAAATAATACAACTACAAATAATCAAATAAATGCTGATTATATAAAAATAATGGTAGATAATAAAGAGCCAGTTACTTTATCTAATCTAGATAATAATATTATTGCCAGTGATTTAACCCTAAATCCAGAAGAAAGTAAGATAATAAGTATAAGAATATGGTTAGATATAAATACACCAAATAGTGAAATTGGTAAGATTTTTAGTGCAAAAATAGTAAGTGAGGGAATAGGTAGTGAGGCTCCAGAAATAATGAATTTAGATATATCAAAAGGAGCAATTACTATAGATAAAGGAAATAGTGATAATACATTATTAGTAAGTGGTGGAGGACTAGATTCTCAACAAGAAATATCAAATGAAATACCTATTGTTATAACAGGAACAGCAACAGATAATGGAGGAGTAACTATTAATGGAGGAGAATCTAATATAACATTAAATAATGTTAGTATAACAGGCAGAAATGGAGCATTTAGATTGCTTAATGATTCAGTAGTTAATTTGTAAGTTGAAGGAGAAAATAATTTAATAGCACCTTCTGGATCTTTTTCATTTGGAGTTGGACTATTTGTTTCTAGTTTATCAAAATTAGTAATAGATGGAACAGGAGTATTAAATTCAGAAGGTCATGCTGGAGGAATAGGAGGATGTTATACCTATAAGTCGGGTTCTATTATAATTAATGGAGGAACTATAAATGCAAGTTCTACTGGTTTTGGTGCCGGAATAGGAGGATATGATTTAGTGCTAGTAGAAATAAATGGTGGAGTTGTTTATGCAAAAGGTGGTGGAGGAGCAGCGGGAATTGGAGGAGGAGGGCCAATGATGACGTCTTGCTTTCCTGCAACAACAGCTCCTAATATATTTATATCAGATAATGCTAATGTAACAGCAATAAATGGTGGAAGTGATGCCGAAGATATTGGAAATGGCGGATTTAGTTGTTAATATTATCTTTACAATTATATTAAATTATTATAAAATATAGTTAAGGAAAGGTGATATGATGAGTAAGTATGTTTTACTGCCTGCGGATACTTATGTTGTAATTAATAAAAGTATTATTAGTGATGAAGATAAAAAAATACTTAGTATGTTATATCAACCTATTATAGGTCCTATGCCTATTATTTTGTATTTGACTTTTCTTGTTGATTTAGATAAAAGTGCTATGATTAGTTTGGAACATACCCATCATCATTTAGTTAGTAATATGCATCTTAGTTTGGATGAGATTGTTATGGCACGTGAGAAATTAGAGGCTATTGGGCTTCTTAAGACTAAAGTAAAAGAAGATAATATTAATAATTATATTTATGAATTATATACTCCTCTTAGTGCTAGTGAAGTTTTTAATCATCCGATATTAAATGTTATTTTATATAATAATATTGGTAAATTAGAATATGAGAAATTAAAAGATTATTTTCGTATGCCACGTATAAATACTAGTGGCTATGAAGATATTACTAAATCTTTTTCTGATGTTTTTGAATCTGTTCCACTAACTTCTTATCAAAATTTAAATGATAATATTAGAAGATGTAATAAGTTAAAGTTAGATATTAATACTAATTTTGATTTTGATTTTCTAGTTGCTTCTATGCCTAAGAGTATTGATATTAATAGATGTTTTAATAAAGATATAAAAGAATTAATTCTTAATTTAGCTTTTTTATATGATATAGATGCTATGCGAATGCAAAATATTATTAAAGCTTGTTTAAATGAAAGAGGTCTAATAAATAAAGAGGAATTAAGAAAATCATGTCGTAATTATTATCAGTTTGATAATGGGGGCTTGCTTCCTAGTATTGCTACTGTACAGCCTGAATATTTGCGAAAGCCTATGGGAGATAGCTCTAATCGGGCTAAGATGATTTATACTTTTGAAACTATTTCTCCATATGATTTATTAAAGGCTAAAAATAATGGAAATGAACCTACTAAAAGGGATTTAAAATTAGCCGAAGATTTAATTGTTGATTATGGTTTAAAACCGGGTGTTGTTAATGTTCTTATAGATTATACTCTAAAGACTCAGGATAATAAATTAAATAGAAGTTTTGTGGAAACAATCGCGGGGCAGTGGCAAAGATTAAAAATAGAGACTGTTGATGATGCGATGAGGCTTGCAGAAAAAGAGCATAAGAAGTATAATAAAAAAGAGGAGAAAAAAGTTGTTATAAATAAAGAAGTTATTCCTGATTGGTTTGATAAAAAAATAGAAAAAAAGATTGTCAATACTGAGGAGAAAATGCAAATAGAAGAGCTGTTAAAGGAGTATCAATGATGGATAATATTTCTAATATAATAAAAAAATATCATGTTAATGATGATAAGTTAGAGTATGATTTTAATAAAGCGATGGAAGATGATAAATTTAGAAGAGTTGTTTCGTCTTTGAAAATACCTAAAAAAGAAATAATGAAGCATACTACTAAAATAGAAGAATGTGTAGAAGAACTTAATAATTGTAGTAAATGTAAAAATTTATTTATGTGCAAAAATACTGTTGATGGACATGTATATTATCCAACTGTTGAAAATGATCAGTTAATTATGTGTTATATACCTTGTAAATATCAAAAAAAGGCTGATGAAGATAGTGCTTATTATAAAAATATTGAGTTATATGATATGCCACTTGAAATTAGAAATGCATCTATGAAAGATATTTATACAGATGATGCATCGCGTTTTGAAGTTATAAAATGGCTTAAAAAGTATATTGATGATTATAAGTTAGGTATTAAAAATAAGGGCTTGTATTTGCATGGTAATTTTGGATGTGGTAAGACTTATTTGATTTCTGCGATGTTAAATGAGCTTGCTAAATTAGAAAAAAAAGTAGCAATTGTTTATTATCCGGAATTTTTAAGAAGTTTAAAAGCATCATTTAATGATGATAATGAATATATGATAAAATTTAATTATATAAAAAAAGTTGAATTGTTATTAATAGATGATATTGGAGCAGAAACTGCAACAGCTTGGTCTCGAGATGAGATTTTAGGTAATATTTTACAATATCGTATGCAACAGCATTTGCCAACGTTTTTTACTTCTAATTTTAATTTAGAACAATTGGAAGAACATTTTAGTTTAGTGGGAAAGATAGATGAGAAAGTAAAAGCTAGAAGAATAATGGAGAGAATTAAACAATTAACAATTAATATGGAAATGATTAGTGAAAATAGAAGAAAGTGAGGAAAAGTATGAAAGATGAAAGAATAGAAAGAGAATTTAAAGATGAAAGAGGAGAAGAAGTGAAGATGATTATTGAACCTACTAATCCATATCAATTAAATATGGGTAAAAATAATTATCGTATTGCTAAAGAGATGAGACCTGATAAGATGAAAAAAGTTGGACGCAATTTATTTGTATCTGATATTGGTGTTAAAAGTGGTGGTTTTGCTCAAGTCTTCTTTTTAGCGTCTTTAGTGGCAATTGCAGGTGTAGTAGTAGCGTATTTATTATTTAGTTTTTAAGGAGGTGTATTATGAATTTAGCTTTGCAAGTTAAAACTAGTTATTCACTTTTAGAAAGTTTAAACGATATAACAAAATTAGTTTTAAAAGCTAAAGAATTAGGATACACTTCTTTAGCTATTACTGATCATAATAATATGTTTGGTGTAATGGAGTTTTATTTAGAATGTAGAAAAAATGATATTAAGCCTATTATTGGATTAGAATTAGCTATTGATGATTTGAAGATTTTACTTTATGCTAAAAATAATTTGGGTTATAAAAATTTAATTAAATTATCAACTATTGTATCAGATAGAAATGTTACTGTAGATGATTTAGTTAAATTTAGAGATAATTTAATTTTAATTATGCCTTATTCTTTTTATGATGAGGGTATTTTTAATATATATAATGATCATTATTTAGGTTATTTTACACAAGAGGAAAAAGAAAAAATTAATGGCAAAAAGGTTTTTATTAATGATGTTTCTTATTTAAATAAAGATGATTATAAATATTTAGATTATTTATATATGATTAATTTAGATAAAAAAATAGGAAGTTATGAGTTGAATACTCATAAAAATAAGCATTTATATAGTTTGGATGAATACAAAAATATTGTTAGTGAAGAGGATATTAAAACTTGTGATGAAATAGTTTCTATGTGTGAAGTAGAAATTGGTTATAATCCTGATTTGCTTCCTGTTTATGATATGAATATTGATGCTTATTCTTATTTAGTAGAATTATGTAATAAAGGACTAAAGAAAAGGTTAAATAACAATGTTAGTAAAAGTTATCAAGATAGATTAGATTATGAGTTAGATGTTATTAATAAAATGGGCTTTTGTAACTATTTTTTAATTGTTTGGGATTATGTTAAATATGCGAAATTTAATGATATTTTAGTGGGCCCTGGTCGTGGTAGTGCAGCGGGGAGTTTAGTTAGTTATACTTTAGGTATTACTGATATAGATCCTTTAGAATATGATTTATTATTTGAGAGGTTTTTGAATCCCGAGCGTATTACTATGCCTGATATTGATATTGATTTTGATAGTGAGAGGCGTAGTGAAGTAATTGATTATGTTATAAATAAATATGGAGAGAAAAAAGTAGTTGGAATTATTACTTTTAATACTTTAGGTGTTAGACAAGTATTAAGAGATGTTGGTCGTGTTTTAGATATTAGTGTTTCTAGTATTGATGCTGTTTGTAAGATGGCCAAAAAAAATACATTAGAAGAGTGTTATTTATCTAATAAAGAGTTTAAAGCTGTAATTGATAATAATTCTACTTTTAAAAAGTTATATGATATTGCTATTCATTTAGAAGGCCTTCCTCGTCATGTTTCTATTCATGCTGCTGGTATTGTAATGAGTAAGTATGATATGGATGAGACTATTCCTTTATATAAAAGTCCGCTTGGAATGTATGTAACAGCTTATTCGATGAATTATTTGGAGAGTTTAGGGCTTTTGAAAATGGATTTTTTAGGAATAAGTAATTTAACTTTAATAGATCATGTTATTAGAGATATAAGAAGTAAGGAAAAGTTAAATATTACTTTTAGTAGAATCCCTCTTACTGATAAGAAAACTTTTAAAATATTTTCTTCGGCTTATACTGATGGTATTTTTCAATTTGAATCTGTTGGCATGAAGAAATTTTTAAGGAAACTTGAGCCTAATTGTTTTGAAGATATAGTAGCTGCTTTAGCACTTTATAGACCTGGACCTATGGATAATATAGATACTTATATTAAAAGAAAGAATAAAAAAGAAGAAGTTGATTATATTGATCCTTGTTTAGAAAATATTTTAAAGCCTACTTATGGTATTATTATTTATCAAGAGCAAATAATGCAAATAGCTCAAGTACTTGCGGGTTATACTTTGGCAGAGGCTGATAGTTTAAGAAGAGCTATGTCAAAGAAAAAAGAAGATATTTTGATTAAAGAAGAACCGAAATTTATAAAAAGGAGTATGGAAAAAGGACATAGTAGAGAAATAAGTGAGAGGGTTTATAAATTAATTTTAAAGTTTGCTAATTATGGCTTTAATAAATCTCATTCAGTTGGATATGCGACAGTAGCATGTAAAATGGCATTTTTGAAGACTTATTTTTATAAATATTTTATGAATTATTTGCTTACTAATTCGATTGGTAGTGAAAC
Source organism: uncultured Bacilli bacterium (assembly GCA_944358825.1). GTDB lineage: Bacteria > Bacillota_I > Bacilli_A > RF39 > UBA660 > CALVVX01. The sequence continues at coordinate 19,172 of CALVSA010000010.1, read as the reverse complement.
TAAAACAAAAACTTATATCAATGAGTGTAGAATTAATAATATAAAGGTATTTGCTCCTAATATTAATAAGAGTACTAATCAATATGAGATAGTAGAAGATGGTATTATTTGTCCTTTATCTATTATTAAAGGAGTTGGTACAGTAGGTAGTAATATGATTATTAATGAGAGGAAAAAAGATGAATTTGTTAGTTTTATTGATTTTATAAAGAGAGCTTATAAGGCTAAAATAGGTAAAAAATTAGTTGAGAATTTGATTTATGCTGGTTGTTTTTATGAATTTGGTTATAATAAAAGGACTTTAATTGAAAATTTAGATGATTTATTTAATTATGCAGAGTTAAATGAAGATAGTACTATTGTTGAAATTGAAATACCAGAAATGGTTATTTATGAAGAATATTCCAAAGAGGAGTTAATTGATATTGAATTTAGGATGTTTGGTTTTTATTTAGTAGAACATCCTGTTAGTAAGTATCGTGAGGGGGAGAATACTTTACTTGAGTTAGAAGATTTATATGCAAAAGAAGTTAGTTTAATTTTAAAGGTTAATAGTATAAGAGAAGTTGTTACTAAAAAAAATGATGTTATGGCTTTTATTAAAGGATCTGATGAATATTCGTTTATTGATATGGTTTTATTTCCTAATATTTATAAAAAATATAATGATATTACAAATGGTAATATCATTAGGGTATTTGGTGTTATTGAAAGAAGATATGATCAATATCAGTTAGTTGTTAGAAGATTAGATATTTTAGAATAGATCAAAAGGATAACGTTTTGGAAGAGGTAATTTGAATGTTACTTCTTCTTTTGTTATTGGATGATAAAAACTTATTTCTTTTGCAAATAGAGCGATTGGTATTTTTTTTGTATTTGAATATTTTTGATCACCAATTAGTGGATGATTTCTGGATGAAAATTGTACTCTTATTTGATGAGAACGTCCTGTTATTAAATTTATTTTAACTAACGATAAGTTGTTTTTATACGCTATTAATTCATAGTTTAGTATAGCTAATTTTCCTTCTTTTGAATTAGTAGTGGTTGTTATATTTTTTCTTTTATCTTTTATTAAATAATCTTTGTAGGTATCTTTATCTTTTACTTTTCCTAAAACAGTCGCATAATAAGTTTTATGAAATTCATTATTTTGTATTTGTTTAGTTAATCTACTAGCGGCTTTAGAAGTTTTAGCAAAGACCATAATACCTCCAACTGGTCTATCTAATCTATGAACCAATCCTAAATAGACATTTCCTTTTTTTTGTTCTTTTTCTTTTCGATATTGTTTTAAGATTGATAACAAATCAATGTCATTAGAATTATCTTTTTGAGTAGGTATATTTATTGGCTTTTCTACTACAAGTAAGTGATTATCTTCATAAATTATATTAATTTTTGGTAATTTTTCCATAAATACCACAAGGTAGTACTAAATTATTTTCACTAACAGGAAGTCCAATTTCTCCAGTTATTATGTTTGTATTTGGAAAAATTAGAGTTAATATGTTTTTAAGAGAAATAGAAGATAATCCAGTGGTATAAGAGTTAATAAGTAGAAAAGAAAAGTTATCATCTAAAATGTCTTTGCTTTTTTGAAGAAGTTCTTCTATATTATCTTCAAGACGCCATAGTTCTTTATTTGGTCCATGACCGAAACTAGGAGGATCCATTATTATTCCATGATAAGTACGTCCTCTTCTTTTTTCTTTTTCTAAAAATTTAATAACATCATCAACAATAAAACGAATATAATTGTTTTCTAAATTAGATAATTTCATATTTTCTTTGGCCCATTCTACCATTCCTTTGCTGGCATCAACATGTACTACTTCATCTGCTTTGGCGAAAGATGCTGCCATTGTTGCAGCTCCAGTGTATGCGAAGAGGTTTAAAATTCGCATTGGGCCATCATTATTTTTTTTAAATTCTTGAATTTTTTTAATAATGTAATCCCAGTTAGTGGCTTGTTCAGGGAAAATTCCTGTATGTTTAAAATTAGTAGGACTTATTTTAAATGTTAAATCTTTATATTTTATGGTCCACTTTTCAGGAATATTTTTAACATATTCCCAATGTCCTCCACCTTTATTACTTCTAATGTAATTGGCATCACTTTTATTCCATATTTCTTTATTTGTTTTTGGCCATATTATTTGGGGATCTGGTCTATTTAATATTATTTTTCCCCATCTTTCTAATTTTTGTCCATTACCGGTTGCTATACATTCATAATCTTGCCAATCTTTGCTTATTTCTAACATGGTATCCCTCTTTTCTTTATATATTATAACATAAGTTTGACATTAATTTTTAATATTGTTATAATATGCTTAGAAAAGGTGATATTATGGATGGTTTAGATAATTATTCTTTGTATTTTAGTGCTTATTCTATAAACTATTTAAAAGATAATGGAATAAGAACTTTAAGCGATTTATTTAATTGGGCTGATAAAATGTCTTTTATTGATTTATTTCCCACTAATAGTGGTAGTTCTATTAAGATGTATAAAGAGATTAATGGAACTGTTAAATTATTAAAGTGTAAGTATTTTTTAGAAGATCCATTATTTGATATTTATGAGCCTTTAACTATTAAAGGACAATTTGATTTTTTATATCGTATGGGTTTATCTGTTAAAAGTGCTAATTGTTTGGCTAAAGCTGGTATTGGACGAGATAGGATTTTAAATCTTTTTGAAATTGGTAATATTAAAGAGCGTTTATTAAAAATTAATAGTTTGGGAGAAAAATCAGTTGATGAGATAATTGCTAAATTTAGTATTTTGATCGATTTTTATAGTGGAAAAAGTAAAAAGAAAGATGATTTAGATTATTTATTGTTTCAGTTACAAAGTCTTTATTATCAAAGAAATTTGCTTGATGAGAAAATATATTGTTTAGAAGATAAAATAAATAATATAAAAAAGAATAAAATAAAGAAAAGATAAATTATCTTGTTAATACATATTCACTATCTAAAATAGGTAGATACATTAATGAAGATATTAATACTAATACATTGGCAACTAATACTATATATTGTGTATTATATTGTTCTTCATTTTTATTTTTATTTATTTTTTCTAAGGCATTATAAGCGCTTATTACAAAGTATATATTTACTATAACTTGTAGGATATGTGATGTTTGAAATATTTTATTTAATTCTTCATAACTTGCATGTTTTAAGTTTAGAAGATCTTTTTTCTTATTTATTACAATATAAAAAGACATAATAGAAATTACTATTAATAAGAAGAAAAATATGATATCGTTATTTATTTCTTTTAATTTATCTTTATCTATATCTATATTCATATTATAATATATTAAAAAAAAAGATACTTTATTTTGTTTTTATATCTCTTTTTACATATTCTTCTTTCATAATATTAATAATTCTAATAATAAAGTCTAAATCTTCATCTGATAAACTGGTACAATTTTCATTTATATATTTTTGTTTTTCTTCTCGTTTAGAAGTATTATTATTTAGACCGAGTAGGGAGTTTACGTTTATTTCAAAAAGATGAGTTAGTTTGATTATGATGCTGGTGGTAGGATCTGATTTATTTGTCTCTATTCTTGATAAATAGTTTCTATTTATTTCTAAATAATCTGCAAGTTGTTGTTGAGACATGTCATTTAATTTTCTAAGTCGTTTTATTTTTTCTCCTAATGTCATGATAACCTCCTTATTTCTTAAGTAAAATATATAATAAAATTAACTTCTAATCAATTATTTGGTAAAATCATTACCATAATGTCGCGTTTTTTACCTTAAATGCTTATTTTTGATTATTACTTGACTTCTAAAGCGTTTAATTATATAATTTTCATCGAGGAGATAATATGATAGAAAAAGATAAATTAAAAGAATATGCAAGAAAATTAATGTTTGATATGGAAGAAAGTGAATATGATACTTTACAAGAGGAGTTTTCTATTATTTTGAAGCAAATGGAGTTGATTGAAAAAATTGAAAATATTTCTTTAGTAGAGCCAATGTCATATCCATTTATGCTAGATGATGTTGTATTAAGAGATGATACTGTTAATAATGAACTTAGTACTCATGATTTGTTATTAAATGCAGATGAAGTTGAAAACAATCAAATAGTTGTTCCAAAGGTGGTGGAATAGTGAAGTCTAATAATAGTATTTTGAATTTACGTCAAAAATTAGATAATAAAGAAGTAAGTAGTTTGGATTTGTTTACTGAAGCTTCTAATAAAGCTCATATGTATCAAGACGATTATAATTTGTTTGTAACAATTATGGATGAGAAAATAGAACAAGAATCTAATAGTATATTAGCTGGTATTCCTTATGCTTTAAAAGATAATATATCTACTAAAGGTATTTTAACTACAGCGTCTTCTAATTTATTAAAAGATTATGTTCCAGTTTATGATGCGACTGTTTATGAAAAATTAAAAAACGCAGGGGCAGTTTTAGTTGGTAAGACTACTTTGGATGAGCTTGCTATGGGCGGAACAGGAACTACTGCACATACTGGTTTAGTTAGAAATCCATGGGATAAGACAAGACAAATAGGGGGATCTTCTTCTGGTAGTGCTGGAGTTGTTTGTCTAGATATTGTTCCTTATGCAATTGGAAGTGATACTGGTGATTCAATCAGAAAACCTGCGGCTTATGCTGGAGTTGTAGGATTTAAGCCTACTTATGGGTTAATTTCTCGTTATGGCTTATTTGCTTTTGCATCTAGTTTAGATCATGTTGGTGTTTTAGCACGTAGTGTTAGAGACGTTAGTTTGGTTACAGATGTTATTAAAGGTCATGATCCTAAAGATATGACTTCACTTGCTAGTGATAATATTATTTTTAGTGATAATTTAGATAAAGATATAAGTGGTAAAAAGTTATTTTATATTAAAGAGATTTGTGATTATAATACTTCTAATGATGAAGAATCAAAAGCTGTTTTAGATAATTTTTTTGATGTTGTTAAAAAAGTTGAAGCTCTTGGTGCAAGTGTATGTGAAGTTTCTATTGATAAAGATTTGTTAAATGCTATTTATCCTACTTATATGTCTATTTCTTGTGCTGAGGCTACTAGTAATAATGCTAATTTAGTGGGAATTCATTTTGGTAATAGATTAGGTAAAGATTCAATTGAAGATATTATGTTTGAAACTAGAACTCAAGGTTTTTCAGAACTTATTAAAAGAAGATTTGTACTTGGTAGTTATATATTACAAAAAGAAAATCAAGAAAAATTATATTTAAATGCTTGTCGTATTAGAAGATTATTAGTGGAAAAACTAACTTCATTATTTATGGAATATGATGGATTAATTATGCCCGCTAGTGGGGGAATTGCTCCTAAATTTGATCAAAAATCAGATAAATTATCAGATAAATATTTATTATTAGAAAATCATTTAGCGCTTGCTAATTTTGGTGGCTTTCCTAGTATAACAATTCCTAGTGGTTTTGTTAATAAAATGCCAGTTGGTGTTAATATAACTAGTGGAGTAAAAAAAGATTTAGAGCTTTTAAATATTGCAAATAAAATAGAAGAGAAATTAGGATATAAAGATATGATTGTAGGTGAAGATAATGTATAAAGTTGTTATTGGTTTAGAAGTTCATTGTCAATTGAATACTAATAGTAAAAATTTCTCTTCTTCACTTAATTCTTATAATAGTTTAGTTAATACTAATATTTCTCCTACTGATTTGGGATACCCTGGCATTTTACCGGTTGTTAATAAAGAAGCAGTTAGAAAATCTTTAAAAACTGCTATTGCACTTAATTGTGAGATACCAAAGTTTTTGAGTTTTGATCGAAAGAATTATTTTTATCCTGATTTACCAAAAGGTTATCAAATAACACAGATGCATAATCCGATAGGTAAAAATGGTTATTTAATGATTAATGTTGATGGTGTTGATAAAAAAGTGTTAATTCATGATACACATTTAGAAGAAGATACTGCTAATTTAAATCATTATTCTAACTATTCATTAATTGATTATAATAGAGCGGGTATTCCTTTACTTGAAACTGTTACTGAGCCTTGTCTTTATTCTGTAAAAGAAGCAATTAGTTTTTTAGAAGCGCTTCGTAGTTTATTTTTATATTGTAATATAACAGAGGCGCGTAGTGATAAAGGACAAATTAGATGTGATGTTAATGTATCTTTGATGAAGGATACTGATACTAAATTAGGTACTAGAGTAGAGATGAAAAATATTAATACTTTTAATAATGTAAAAGATGCGCTTGAATATGAGATTAAAAGACAAACTGAAATTTTAGATAATGGTGGTAAAGTTGTTCAAGAAACTAGAAGATATGATGATAATTTAAAGATGAATTTTTCTATGCGTAGTAAAGAGGATGCTGTTGATTATAAATATTTTGTTGAACCAAATATTCCAAAGATTAAAATTAGTGATGAATTAATTCAAAATATAAAAGATGAAATTCCAATGTTACAATATGATTTAGTTAATAAATATATAAATACTTATAATATATCAAGAGTGGACGCTAATACGATTGTTAAAGATAAAAAGATTGCTAATTATTATGATGAATGTATTAGAAATGGTGGTAATCCTATTACTTTGGCTAATTTTATTACTGGTGTTATTTTATCGCATTTAAATAAGTTTAATTTAACTATCGATAAGATTAATTTAGATGTTAATGATTTAAATAGTTTAATTAAGATGATTGAAGAAGGTAAGATATCTAATAAGCAAGCTAAAGAAGTATTAACTAAAGCGTTGGAAGAAGATAAAAATCCTATTTATTTAGTTAATAGTATGAATATTTCTCAAATTACAAGTAAAGATGAAATTTTAAAAGTAGTTAGAGAAGTGTTAGAAGAAAATCCAAATTTAGTTAAAGATTATCATGATGGAAAAAGAGTTTTTGATTATATAATTGGTCAGATTATGAAAAAGACTAGGGGAAGAGCTAATCCAAAACTTACTGCGGACATTTTAAGAGAAGAACTTGAAAATTCTACATTGTAGAATTTTTATTTGACTTATGTACAAATGTATGATAGAATAATCGTAATTTTTAGGGGGTAGTATTATGAAAATTGATGATTATATTAGATTAAAGGATTTACAAGAATTTGATTTGAGTTATTTTTCTAGTGATGAGAAGATAGATTTATATTTATCAAGGTTAGGAATTGAGAAAGATAATCCAAAATTTAGTAAAATGAAAAAGTTTATTTATGAGTTTTTAAATTCTTCTATTAGTATTAAGACTATGCAAAGTGTTTTTAAAGTGGTTGCTATTGAAAATTGGAATAAATATAAAAATTTTTATCTTGATATTTATTTTAATAATTTTAATAAAACTGTTGCTACTTTAAAAAAATATGATGATTTTGATAAAGCTTTTTCTAATTTAAAATACATTGAGTTGTTTAAAGAAAAAATGGATAAGGATAATTATGATCTGTTTTGTGATGCTTTATTTAAATTACATTATAAGTTTCATAATAAAGATAATGATTTTAAGGTTGAGTTGAATTTTATTTCTACTAGTTTATCTTTATTTGGTGCAAAAGCAAAAGAAGATTATATAAAAGAATATGTTTCGAATCTTACTAATAAGTATAAATGCTTTTTTGATATTAAAACCGATAATGATAAAATAAAAGAGAAACTTGTTATTAAAAAACAGCGTGATAAGTTAAGAGATATGTATATAAATAAAGAGTTAGATGGCGCTATTAAAGGTATTGTAGAAAAAAATGCTTATAGTGGTTTATCTCATAATGAAATTGAATCGATTATTGATAAAATAATTGTTAAAAATATATCAAAGTGTGATGAGTTTGTTAAAATGCCTGATGATATGGCTGATTATATTAGATATGAAGAGGTTTTAAAAATTATTAATAGATTAAATTCTAATTATATTAATTATGATTCAAAGGAAGTTTATAAGTATCGTGATTTGATTACTAATAATAATGGTAAATATGAATATTGTGGTATTAAGTTTAGTGATAAAAAGATTTTAGAGTTTAAAAACTATAAATATTTAGAATATGTTTTTAATAAGATTAGACGTGATATTGCTATTTTTAGTAAAGGTTTAGATGTTTGCCTTAGCAATGAAGAGATAAATAGTTTAAATAGTGATTTTAGTTTTGATGATGATTATTATGCATTAAATGATGTTAAGTTTAAATCTTCTAAATTGATGCTTTTTACTGAAATTGTCGATTTTTTAGCTAAAAGTGATTTTTCATATCTTGATGATAAGAAATTTTTAAGTTTCTTTGTTGATTCCGGTTTATTTGGTTTTACTTTACTAAATTCTAGTAATATTAGTACTTTGAATGAAGATTCTTATTTTGCTGATGTTTTTATAAATGCGATTAATGTTTTTAGTTTAGTTGAGGTTATGAGTTTTTATGATAAAATTAGTGTAGTTATTGGTAAAGATGAGTTTAATTTAGATAATTTATATAATATTTTAAAAATTAAGGATGCTTTTAAGAATGCTACTTTATCTGAATTATGTATGATTGGTAGTGATAATTTAGCTAAAATTGCTTATAAAAGTGAGTATACTGCTTCTTCACGCAAACAAAGAATTAATGCTGCATGTGATTTAGTAAGTAAAATGTATAAGAAAAATAAATCTACAGTTCCATATGTTAGTGGAAGTGTAGCTGATTATAATTATAGTATGTATGATGTTGTTGATAATTCTGTTTTAACATGTGGTATTGATATTAGTACTTGTTTGAGGTTAACTGGTACTGATAGTGATTTGCTTCAGTATTCTATTTTAAATAAAAATGGATTTATATTAAAAATTACTAATAAAGATAATAAACCTATTGGTAGAGCAGCTGGTTTTAGACATGGTAATGGGGTTTATATTAATCAGTTTGTTACTATTTATAATAAGATTAATGCTTTTAACTGTGTGGAAAAGGATGATATTTTAAAAGCTTTTTATAAAGCATGTGAAGATATTGTTTTAACTTCTCAAAGAAGTGATGAGAAGGTGAAGATAGATTTTGTTATTGCAAATAGGACACTTCCTTTATATGATTTTAATTCTTCTTTAGATGATGATGTTTTTGATTATGTTGTTCCAAGATGTTTAGATAATAAAAATCCTAATTGGTTTGAGTTTGTTAATAATGCTAATAATTTAAATAGTTATAAGAATAATAAAATTAAGATAGATTTTGGTGTTTCTAATTTGGTTTGTGTTTATTCTTGTATTGGGGATATTACTAAAGATAAGATTAATTTTTGTGATGTGAAAGCTATATATAAAAGAAAGAGAAATGATGTTAAGGTTTTAAGTGCAAGTAGTGATAATGAAGCTTATGTTAATAGAATTAGGGCTATTGATAGTTATACATCTAAAAATAGATTTGATTATTTGAAATTACATGATAATGATATGGTTATACGAGGAGATAACTGGTATATTGTATATGATAATAATAAGGTAATTGATGGTTTGTTTTTATGTGGTGATGATGAGGCAGAAGCTGAATATATAGATAATTATGAGAATTTAGATTACTTGTTTAGAAAAAAATATAAGAAAAAGAAAAAATAGCAACTATTTTTTCTTTATTATTTTGTCTATTAAACCATAACTTAAGGCTTCGTTAGAGTCCATAAAGTTGTCTCTTTCGGTGTCTTTTTCTATTTGTTTTAAAGTTTTTTTAGTTTTTTTAGCTAGAATAGTATTTAATTTATTTTTTAATTTTAATATACGTTCTGCTGCTATTTTTATTTCTGTTGCTTGACCTTGAGCACCTCCTAGTGGTTGATGGATCATGACTTCAGAATTTGGTAGACAATATCTTTTTTTATCTTCACCACTAGCTAGTAAGAAAGCTCCCATTGATGCGGCCATGCCAATACATATTGTGCTAACATCACTTTTTATATAATTCATAGTGTCATAAATAGCCATGCCCGCGGTTATTGAACCGCCTGGAGAGTTAATATAAAGGCTTATATCATCGTTATTTATACTATCTAGATATAATAGTTGGGCAACAATACTATTAGCTAAATTATCATCAATTTCGCCGTTTAACATAATAATTCTATCTTTTAATAGACGTGAATAAATATCGTAAGCTCTTTCTGTTAAATTACTTTTTTCTATTACTGTTGGAATTAAATTCATTTTTATCACCATTAATATAATAGTTAATTTATTTAAATTTATGTTAATATATTCTCGACAAAATATTAAAGTTATGTTAAAATTAAGAAAAGGTAGTGATAAGATGATGAAAGTTAAGTTAACTACAAGTAAATACGGGGGGGCATTTTTATTAAAAAATGAAGAAAATATAAGGGTTAAACAAAAAAAATACAAGAATTATTCTATGTAAATAGAATTGTTTTCTTGTATTTTTTTGTTTCTTATTAGTTAAATCTACACATTTTTTAATTATTTTGTGTTAGACTATTAAAAAATAGAGGTGAAAGTATGGGAATAAGAAAAAGTTATTTAATTATATTAAGTGTATTAGGTTTATTTACATTAGCTTTATATTCAACATATGCAATGTTTACAATGAGCATAGAAACTGATGATTTTGTTAATCTATCAGCATCATCTCTCCCTACAGAAACTCAAATACTAGAATATGAAAGAATAACAATAAATGCAAAAGATACAAAGATAATTGATTTTAATATAAATAATAATACAACTAGTAATTTATATTATGGAGCATGGTATGAAATGGTAGAACCAACTTCTATTAATGATAATATAATAATAGCAAAATATATAGATAGTGAAAATGAAACATTTGGAAGTATAAATGCAAGTAGTAAAAAGAAAGTAACATTAGCAGTAAGTAATCAAACAGATAGTAGTATTATTATAAATATAGGAGTAGCCTATAGTGAGACTAATAGTTTAAATTTACCAACTAATAGAAATATAATAAGTGGAGAATATGGAAAGTTTAATCTAACTTTAATGGTTAGAAATGGAAGTATAAGTGGTGGTAATACACTTAGTAATATATTACCTAATAGTAGTTTTGAAAATAGTGGCTGGAGTGGTTGTTCTTATAATGCAACATATAAAAAATATGGAAGTTATTCATGTAGTTTAACTGGTACAACATCAACTCCAGAAGTACTTGCTACTAATAATACGGCAATTAGTTTGAATAATACTCATACATATTATTCTAGAGTAGAAGGATATCAAACATCAAAAACAGGATCACAAGGTTGGCAAGTATATTGGCCAATCGCAGAACCATCATTTGGATCAGTAGAATTTAAAGATATAAATAAATGGAATATATATAGCTTAATAGCAACAAGAAGTAGTTTTGCTAATGGTAATCAACAATTAAGATTTGATTATGATAATAGAAATAATAATGGAACAGTATATTATGATGGAGGTATGCTACTAGATTTAACTAATAGTTATGGAACTAATATACCAGATAAAGAAACATTAGATAAAATACCATATTTTGAGGGAACTATATCATATAATGCTGAAGAAGTAACAACTAAAAGTAAGACTTATACAATTACACCAAATAGTAGTTATAAAATAGATAAAGTAACATGTGATAATACTAATGATATTACTATATCAGGAAATAATATAACAATAAATAATATAACTAGTGATACAGTATGTGAAGTTGATATGAAAAGAACATCGGCAGCAAGTATGATAACAGAGTTATTATCATCTAATCCAACTACCATGAATAATGATGATCCAGATGGTAATATAAGATATATGGGAGCAGATCCAAATAACTATGTAAGTTTTAATAATGAATTATGGCGAATAATAGGAGTATTTGATGTAAAATCTAGTGAAAATGGAGAAAGTGAAAAGAGATTAAAAATAATAAGAGATGAGAGTATAGGAAATTATGCATGGGATTCTGGAGTTGAATTGGTAAGATTCTCTGTACCTGAAAAAGGTAATGGTGAAAATGATTGGAGTCAAGCTAGTTTGGAAAAATATTTGAATGGAGAATATTTAAATAGTATAGATAGCGCATCACAAAAATTAATCGGTGATACTTTATGGAATTTAGGTGGAACATCTTCATATACAAGTGCATCTAATGGACTAGCCAGCCACTGGTATAATTATGAAAGAGGAACGACAGTATATTCTGGGAATCCAACCACATGGGTAGGTAAAATAGCCCTAATGTATCCATCAGATTATGGGTATGCAACAAGTGGTGGAACAACAACTAATAGAGCATCATGTTTAGCCAAAGAATTACGTAACTGGGATAGCTCAAGCTATAGTGATTGTAAAAACAATGATTATTTATATGATTCATCTAATTATCAATGGACACTTACTTCTCACACTGGTGATTTCAGCTACGTCTTTGACGTTGGTAGTGCGGGTTTTGTTACCACCAACTATGCTGCTGTCTTTAGCGCTTCCCGTCCAGTCCTTTATCTAAGTTCTAATGTTACAATAGTTGGTGGTAATGGAACTTCTAGTTCTCCTTATCAATTACTTAACTAAGCTGACTGAGTAACGCTGAGTAACGGACAGTTTTAGTGAATTATTGATAGATAAAGAAAAAGTATCTATTAAAATACGACCAAAAAAGTACGATTTAACGGTGTCTACAATAGAATTTAAGAAAAGTGTAACTTTGGGTATTGAAAAGTTACACTTTTTAAAATATCAGGCCACGACAAAAAGAGCTTTAGACCATATAAAAAATTTTAAATGTCATAAAGAGTAAAAGAAAAGGAGAGCCTAACATATTTTAAAGAGTTAAAGGCAAGATTAAATAAAGTAAGTCCTGTATTAAATAAAGATAAAACTCTTTTCTTTACTCTTTTACCATTTTCTATAAAACACTTATGGGTTATGATTTTAACATTTTTATAGCAACTACTGTTTTTAGAATAGTCAGCCCCTAATATAGTTAAGAAAAGAGTAGAAAAACAAACAAGAGTGTACATAGAAGAAAAATAATCTAAGTCTGCTTTAACAACAGATTCAATATAAAAACCATTAGACTTTTGATTTTTAAATACTGATTCAATAGAACCAAAACGAAAACTATAATCTTTAATAGCCCTTTGAGTAGAACCATTAGTAACAATAATCCAAGGTTCATTAACACCATCTGATTTACTAATAACAATGTTAGTTTTATAAGAGTTATCAGTAATTAGAATATCGTTAAAAGATTTAGAATGATATTTATAAGTTTTTAATTCGCTTAAAGGTTTCCAAACTTTATTATTTTCTTTTTTATCATAAACAAATACTTTAATGTTTCTTTTTAATCTAATACAATAAGTATGCCCCAAAGATTCAATGTGTTGCATTAAAGTAGTAGAGTTAAACCATCTATCAGCAAGAAATATTAACTTATAAGAAGAATCGAATAAAGAAGAAACATAAGAAATACCTTCCTTTAAAAGATTTTCATCAAAAGCATTAGAGTCATCTTTATCTTTAAAACATCTAAACCATAAGGGAATGCCTTGTTTGCCAATTCTCATAGTAATCATAAAAACAGTATAATTATCATGAGAAAACATGTGATCAAAAGTTAGATGTATTCTTTTATCATCATGTTTAGGTTTATAATTAGAAATAATATATCTAATAATGTCATCATAAAATTTATAAGGATCAAATAATTTATTTTTAAATAATCTTTTAATTCTTCTAATAACAGATTCATGTTGAATTAGAGAAAAATCATCTTTAAGAGATTTAGCAATATCACTAGCAACAGAAGATTCAGATAAAATCATACCTAAAACAATATAAGGAATAATTTTAAGTTGAGTTTTTCTAATATTAGGATTACATTTTAGTAAAAAATCTCTCATTTTACTTGCAATTTCATTTTGATTATTATATACTTTATTCATAAACAACCTCTATTCTTTATTTTTGTTCTATAATAAGAATATCAAAAAAGGTTGTTTATTTCAATTGTAAGAAGCAAAATGACTTAGATAATTATCTAGGTCTTTTTTATATCATTTCAAAAACTGTCCGGTTATAAGTATTAAATATTATATTAGATATGTTGATGATTTTATATTGATTCATCGTGATAAAGAGTATTTAAAGTATATTTATAAGATTATAATAAACAAATTGAATATGGAGTATAAACTTAAGATAAATACTAATAAGACAATGATATTAAAAGCAAGTCATGGATTTGTATTTTTAGGTAGTAGATATAGGGTTATTAATAAGAAGACTATTATAAGTATTAGTAGTAGTAAAAGAAATAAAATAAGAAAAAATATTAGAAGAAAAAGAAAATTATATGATATGGGATATATTAGTTATAAGAGTTATTATTCTACTGTTAATAGTTATAATAATTTATATTTTTAAATAATTTATTTCTCTTTCTTGTTATTTTTTTATCTATTTGTTATAATTAATAAGAGGGAGGCATCTTATATGGAATATGTAGTGGGTGATAAAGTTATTATGAAAAAAGGACATCCTTGTGGTAGTAATTTATGGGAGATTGTTAGAGTTGGTGCTGATATTAAGATTAGATGCATTAAGTGTGATAGATATATTATGATGTCTCGTGTTGATTTTAATAAAAAGATGAAAAAGGTGATTAAAGGTGAAGAGTAAGAGAAATATAAGGTTACATCCGGCGGTTGTGTTTTTAATTTTAACTATTATTGTTATGGTTATTAGTAGTATTGGTGGTATTTTGCATTTAGAGACTAGTTATAATTCTGTTAATGCTGTTACTGGTGATATTACTACGCAGGTTGTTAATATTAATAATTTATTTAATCGAACTGGTATTCAGTATCTTATTAGTAATATGATAACTAATTTTATTAATTTTGCCCCACTTGTTAATATTATTGTTGGATTAATTGGTGTTGGTGTTGCTTATAAGTCTGGTTTTCTAAATTCTTTATTTAAAATGATTGGTAAGGTTGTTCCTAGGAAGACATTAACTTTTATTGTTGTTTTACTTGGTGTTATTTCTACTATGTTTTCAGAGGTTGGTTATGTTATTTTAATTCCTTTATCTGCTATTTTATTTATGAATTTAGGTCGTCATCCATCTGCAGGTATTTGTGCTGCTTTTGCGGGTATTACTTTTGGTATGGGAGCAGGAGTGGTTGCTAATAATATTGATAGTATTTTAGTAGATTATACTGGTAGTGCTGTTTCTATTTTGGATAGTACTTATAATGTTAGTATTGGTGGTAATTTATTTTTTATGATTATAAGTACTGTTTTAATTGCTTATTTGGGTACTTTTATTACTGAGCGTTATATTATTCCAAAACTTGGTAAATATACTTTTGATGAAGAAGAACCATCACAAGATACTTTAGTTAGTATTAAAGAGAAAAAAGGTGTTATTTTATCTTTATTAGTGTCTTTAATATTAATATTGATATTAATTTATTGTATTACTCCTGGACTTCCTTTTTCTGGTTTGCTTTTATATTTAAAAGATAATAATTATGTTGATCAATTATTTGGTTATAATTCTTATTTTAAACAAGGAATTGTAACTATTGTATCTTTTTTACTTATTTTTGCAGGTTTAGTATATGGAATGAGAGTAAAGACAATTAAGAGTAGTAGAGATTTAGTTAATGCGATGAATTATTATTTGAAAGAGATTTCTTCTATTTTAGTTTTAATCTTTTTTGCAGCACAGTTTTGTTTAATCTTTAGAGAGACTAATATTGGAGTATTTATAGTGGCATCTTTGACTGAACTTTTATCTAATTTAGAATTAAGTGGTATTTTACTTATTATAGTGTGTTTTATTATGATAATTATATCTTCTATTTTTGTTCCTGCTTTAGGGACTAAATGGGCAATTATATCACCAATAATGGTTCCTATGTTTATGCAAAATTCTTTGACTCCAGAATTTGCTCAAGCAGTTTTTAGAGGTGCTTCTTCTGCTACTTTAGGTATTACACCTTTATTTACTTATTTTGTTATTTTAATTGGATTTTTGGAGATTTATAATAAACGAAAAAATGATACTGTAACTATTACAGATGCAATGTCATTAATGGTTCCATATACGATTGCTTATACTATTTTATGGTTATTAATTATTCTTGCATTTTATATTATTGGACTTCCTATTGGTCCTAGTGTATCTGTAATGATATAGTAAATAAATTATTGAAAGGGTGGTTATATGAGCTTAACAGCGGGTATAGTTGGTTTACCTAATGTTGGTAAATCTACTTTATTTAATGCAATTACAATGAAAAATATATTGGCTGCTAATTATCCGTTTGCTACTATTGATCCAAATGTAGGAATGGTAAGTTTGCCAGATAAAAGATTAGAAGTATTAGAAAAAATGTATTTACCAGAGCGTGTTGTTCCTGCAACTTATGAATTTAAAGATATAGCGGGTTTGGTTAAAGGAGCATCACGTGGAGAAGGTCTTGGTAATAAGTTTTTATCTCATATTCGTGAAGTTGATGCGATTGTTGAAGTAGTTAGATGTTTTGAAGATAAAAATGTTATTCATGTTGATGGTGATGTAGATCCAATTAGAGATATTGAAGTTATTAATGTTGAACTTATTTTATCTGATTTAGAAATAGTAGATAATCGTATTAATAAAATAGGAAAAAAGGCAATGACTACTAAAAATAAAGATGATTTAATGGAATTAGAGTTACTTAATAAAGTAAAAGAGAATTTAGAGAAAAACATTGCTGTTCGTAAATTAGAACTTGATGAAGAAGAATTAAAGATTTTGTCTTCTTTTAACTTAATTACATTAAAACCAATTATTTATGTTGCTAATGTTAATGAACTAGATCTTCATAATAATGGTAATGAGTATGTTTATAGAGTTTTTGATTATGCTAAAGAAGATAATAGTGAAGCAGTTATGATATGTGCAAAGATAGAAAGTGAACTATCAGAGTTAAATGATGAGGATAAAGCTATATTTTTATCTGAACTTGGAATTGAAGAAAGTGGTTTAGATAAACTAATTAAAAAGACATATTCGCTTCTTGGACTTGCTAATTTCTTTACTGTTGGTAAGGATGAAATTAAGAGTTGGACTTTTAAAAAAGGTATGAAAGCTCCTGCTTGTGCTGGTTTAATTCATAGTGATTTTGAGCGTGGCTTTATTCGTGCTGAAGTTATGAAGTATGAAGATTTAGTTGAGTTTGGCAGTGAACTTTTAGTAAAAGAAGCAGGTAGAGTTAGACTAGAAGGTAAAGATTATTTGATGCAAGATGGTGATATTTGTTATTTTAGATTTAATGTATAGGAGGAATTTATGTATAAAACTAAATGGGATTTGGATGAGTTATATAAAGATGATAAAGAGTTTTTAATTGATTATAATTTGACTAGGGTAAGACTTGCTAATATGAATAAGGATTGTTTTAAAGATGGAGTTAGTTTGTATAATTTTTTAGAAGAAGAAGATGACATCTTGATGGTTTTAGAAAAGATATATAATTATGCTAGTTTATCTTATGATTTAGATACTTCTAATAATAAAGCATTAGCGTTAAAGGAAAAAGCAGTTGATTTATATCAAGAATATAATAAACAAGTATCTTTTTTTACACCAAAGTTTTTATCTTTAGAAAAAGAAGTTGTTGATAAATTTTATAAAGAATGTTCTAAATTAAAAAAATATAAGATATCTTTAGATAGAATTTATCGTTATAAAGAGCATACTTTAAATGAAGAAAATGAAGAATTATTATCTAAAATTAGTTCTGTTTTTGATCGAAGTGGAAAGACTTATAATGTTTTAACTGATTGTGATATTTCGTTTGGAAAGATTACAGATACTAATAATAAGCGTGTTGAACTTACTGATAGTAATTATCAATTGTTTTTACAAAGTAATAATCAAAAAGTTAGAAAAAATGCTTTTTTAACTCTACATCGTGGTTATTCAAAGTTTGCTAATACTATTTCTTCTTTATATTATTCACAAATTAATGAATTAAAAGTAGTTAGTCAGCTTAAAAATTATCCTTCTATTTTAGATATGGTTGTTTTTGGTGATGAGTTAGATAAGAGTGTTTATCAAAATTTAGTTAAAGTAGTTAATGAGCGAATGGATGTTATATATAGTTATTTTAAAATTAAAAAAGATTATTTAAATTTATCTGATTTTCATATATATGATACATATGCTCCACTTATTAATAATTCTAAATTTAGTTATACTTTTGATGAGGCGGTTAAGTTAGTATTAGCATCTTTAAAACCTTTGGGAAAAAGCTATTTAAATACTTTAGAGAAGGGTTATAAGTCTGGTTGGGTTGATGTTTATCCAAAAAAAGCAAAAAGAAGTGGTGCTTATTCTAGTGGTAGTTATTTAACTAAACCTTATATGTTACTAAATTTTGAAGGAACTTATAATGATGTTTCAACTTTAGCTCATGAATCTGGTCATTCTATGCATAGTTATTATACTATTAAAAATAATGATTATCATTACGCTAGTTATCGTATTTTTGTAGCGGAAGTTGCATCAACAGTTAATGAGTTATTGTTTGCTAATTATATGTTAAAAAATACTGATGTTAAGGAAGAAAAATTATACATTTTAGATAAACTTATGAATTTATATAAGTCTACTATTTATCGTCAAACTATGTTTGCAGAGTTTGAAGAATTATCTTATAATTTAGTGGAAAATGAAATTCCTTTAACTAATGATTTGTTATCAGATAAATATTATGAGTTAAATAAAAAGTATTTTGGTAATGAAGTGAAACTTGATAAAGAAATAAGATATGAATGGTTAAGAATTCCGCATTTTTATTATAAGTTTTATGTTTATAAGTATGCGACTGGTTTATCTTGTGCTACTTATATTGTCAAAAATCTTGATAATTTGGAATTTAGAGATAAATATTTAGAAATGTTAAAAGTAGGGGATACTAAAAATCCTTTTGATACTTTAATGGTAGCGGGTATTGATATTACTAAGCCAGAAGTTATTGAAAGTGCAATTGATTATTTTAAAGAGATTCAAGAAGAATTTAAGAAATTAATTAATTAGTTTCTTTTTTCTTGATTTTATTTTTTTTATTGAATAGGAAAGTTCTCTGTTCAAGGACAAAGAAAAAAGTCCCATCAGATTTAATTCTAACAAAACTGAA
>CALVSA010000009.1 GCA_944358825.1 uncultured Bacilli bacterium | reverse complement strand
TTTTTTTATTCAAGGTTTCACGTGAAACATAGATATCTATATATAATTTTATTCAAGGTTTCACGTGAAACATAGATATTAATATATAATTTTATTTAAGGTTTCACGTGGAACATAGCTAATAATATATAATTTTATTTAATGTTTCACGTGGAACATAGATATTAATATATAATTATATTCAAGGTTTCACGTGGAACATAGATATCTATATATTTTTATCCAAGGTTTCACGTGAAACATAGTTATTAATATATAATTTTATTTAATGTTTCACGTGGAACATACTTATTAATATATAATTTTATTTAAGGTTTCACGTGGAACATAGATATCTATATATTTTTATTCAAGGTTTCACGTGAAACATAGATATTAATATATAATTATATTTAAGGTTTCACGTGAAACATAGTTATTAATATATAATTTTATTTAAGGTTTCACGTGGAACATAGATATTAATATACAATTATATTCAAGGTTTCACGTGGAACATAGTTTTCTATATATAATTATATTAAAGGTTTCACGTGAAACCTTATTATTTTAGCGAAAAAACAAACAAATGTTTGATAAAAATTATCATAACTAAATAAATTTTTAAACTTTCACGCATTATTATTACATATTTTATTAAAAGAATTATTTCCCGGGAAATAATTCTTTTATCTTTTTACGTATCAACAAGTTGATTTTTTATCACTTTTTCTTGTTTTTTATTTCCCGGGAAATAATTTTTCATCTTTATTGCATATCAACAAGTTGCACTTTTATTACTTTTCCTTGGTATTTATTTCCCGGGAAATAATTTTTCATATTTTTTTACGTATCAACAAGTTGCATTTTTATTACTTTTCCCTGGTATTTATTTCCCGGGAAATAATTTTTTATCATCTCGTATATCAACAGATTACATTCCTACCATTTCTTACACCATATATTTGATTGTTTTATAAATTAAAATTTAACAACTTATATTATATTAATCTATAATATTAATTTAAAATAAAAATAGTTTTTTATAATTAAATTTAAATTTTTCATTTTAAATAATAAAAATTTAAAATAAAAAAAAAGAAGTTATTCTCCTTCAACAACTTCTTCATTTTCTTGTATTTTTTCAATTATTGCAACTGAACTTACTACTTGATTATCCTTTAAATTTATAAGTCTTACTCCTTGAGTAACTCTTCCCATCGTAGATATCTTATCAACATCTAACCTAATTATTGTTCCAACGTTAGTCATAATCATAACATCTTCATTACTTCCAACTGTTCCAAATGCAACTAAATTACCATTTTTATCAGTAATATTAATAGTTTTTACGCCTTTACCGCCTCTATTTGTTAGTCGATACTCATCAACTGGAGTTTTCTTTCCATATCCTTTTTCAGAAATTACTAATACTTCTTGATCAGGATTAGCTATTTCCATTCCCACTAAATAAGAATCATCTAAATTAATACCTCTAACACCTGCAGCATTACGACCTAATACTCTAATATTTTTCTCTTCAAATCTTACCATTCTGCCATTTGACGCTGCCATCATAATATCGTTTTCACCAGTAGTCTTTTTTACTGAAATCAATTCATCATTTTCCTTTAAAGTAATAAATTTCTTACCATTATTTCTAATATTATCAAATTCACTTATATTAGTTCGCTTAATAATACCAGACTTAGTAGCAAATACTAAATATTTATAATTTTCTTCATTTGATATTTTTAATAATGACGTAATTTTTTCATCCTTATCCAATGACAATAAGTTAATAATAGGTAATCCTTTAGATTGTCTACTATATTCAGGAATTTCATAACCTTTTAATCTATAAACCTTTCCATTATTAGTAAAGAATAAAACATAATCGTGAGTAGTACAACTAATCAAACATTCAACATAATCCTCTTCATTAATAGACATTCCTTTAACACCAACACCACCACGATTTTGTGTTTTATAAGTACTAGATAAAATACGCTTAATATAACCGTTATTAGTAATAGTAATAACTACATCTTCTACTGGTATTAAAGATTCATCCTCAATATAATCAATTGCACTCATATCAATATGTGTACGTCTTTCATCAGCATATTTTTCCTTTATTTCTAACATTTCTTTTTTAATAACTTCTAATATTTTTTCCTCGCTAGCCAAAATTTCTTCCAATTCCTTAACTAATTTTTCAAGTTCAAGAATTTCCTCTTCAATTTTAGCTTTTTCCAAACCTGTTAAACGTTTTAGACGCATATCTAAAATAGCTTGAGCCTGAATTTCAGATAAACCAAAGCTAATCATTAAATTATTTTTAGCTATTTCATCATCTTCTGATTCTCTAATTATCTTAATTACTTGATCTATATTATCTAAAGCTATTTTTAAACCGTCTAATATATGTAATCTATCTTTATATTTCTTTAAATCAAATCTGCAACGACGATAAATAACGTCTTTTTGATGATCTACATATTTTTCAAGTATAGTTTTAAGACCTAAAGTTCTAGGAGTACCATCCACTAGCATTAAAAAGTTAATACCATAAGTAGATTGTAATTGAGTATGTTTGTATAAATTATTTAAAACAACATTAGCATTAGCTTCCTTTTTAACATCAATAACAATTTTTATACCTTCCAAAGCTGATTCATCACTTAAATTAGAAATACCATCAATTACTTTATCCCTAACTAATTCACCAATTCTTGTTATTAAAGCTTTCTTGTTAACTTGATAAGGAAGTTCAGTAATAACAATTCTCTCTTTTCCATGAACTTCTTCAATATTTGTCATACCTCTTATAGTAATAGTTCCTCTTCCAGTTTCATAAGCTCTTTTTATACCACTATTTCCAAGAATTATACCTGCCGTTGGAAAATCTGGTCCTTTAACATATTCCATAAGTTCAGTAACTGAAATATCAGGATTATCAATATAAGCAACACAACCATCAATAACTTCTCCTAAATTATGTGGAGGAATATTGGTAGCCATTCCAACAGCAATTCCCATATTACCATTAACTAATATGTTTGGAAACCTCGAAGGTAAAACTGCTGGCTCTTTTCTTTGCTCATCATAGTTAGGTATA
Source organism: uncultured Bacilli bacterium (assembly GCA_944358825.1). Lineage (GTDB taxonomy): Bacteria > Bacillota_I > Bacilli_A > RF39 > UBA660 > CALVVX01. Next base: position 39,946 of record CALVSA010000009.1, on the reverse strand, counting down.
AAATCAACAGTCTCTTTATTTAAATCTCTAAGTAATTCCATAGAAATTTTAGCAAGTCTAGCTTCCGTATAACGAGAAGCAGCCGCACCATCACCATCAATAGAACCAAAATTACCATGACCATCGACTAAAGGATGGCGATAAGTAAAATCTTGTGCCATTCTAACCATAGAATCATAAATAGCAGAATCTCCATGAGGATGATAATGTCCCATTACAGCACCAACTGCATTAGCACTCTTCTGATACTTTTTATCAGGTGTCATGCCTTCTTCATATAAAGTATATAAAATACGTCTATGAACAGGTTTCAATCCGTCCCTAACATCAGGTATAGCTCTTGCTACAATAACACTCATTGAATAATCCAAAAAAGATTTTCGCATTTCCTTAACAATATTTATAGTAACTTTTCTATCTTTTTCTAACTCTTCCATACTTACCTCCTAAACATCAAGATTCTCAACATATAAAGCATTTTCTTCAATGAACCTACGTCTTGGTTCAACTTCCTCTCCCATTAATAATTGGAAAGTTTCATCCGCTACTATTGCATCATCTACTGTTATTTGTCTTAATATTCTCTTATCAATTCCCATAGTAGTTTCTCTTAATTCTTCAGGATCCATCTCTCCCAAACCTTTCATTCTTCCTATTTCATACTTTGCATTTTCAGGTAATGTAGCCAAATAATCAGCCATCTCTTTTTCATCTAATACGTATTTAATCTTTTTTCCTTGCTTTATAGAGAATAAAGGTGGCTGGGCTGCATATATATGTCCATTTTCGATTAGTGGCCTAAAATACCTATAAAATAGCGTTAAAAGCAACGTTCTAATATGTGAACCATCAACATCAGCATCTGTCATTATAACAATCTTATGATAACGTAAATTATTAAGGTTAAATTCTTCTCCAATTCCTGTTCCAATAGCAGTTATCATAGTCTTTATCTCTTCATTAGCTAAAATTTTATCCAATCTCGCTTTCTCAACATTTAAAATTTTTCCTCTAATTGGTAAAATTGCTTGAGTTATTGGATCACGTCCCATTTTAGCAGAACCCGCTGCACTATCACCTTCGACAATAAACATCTCTGATATAGTAGCATCTTTAGAAGAACAATCAGTAAGTTTTCCCCAATAATTAGTTATCTCAAGTCCACCCTTTCGTCTAGTCATCTCACGAGCTCTTTTAGCAGCTACTCTAGCACGCGCAGCTGTCATAGACTTTTCTATAATAATTTTAGCTTGATTAGGATTTTCTAACAAAAATCTTTCAAAACCTTGTGAAAAAATACTAGCAGATATTTTTCTTACTTCACTATTTCCAAGTTTAGTTTTAGTCTGACCTTCAAACTGTGGTTCCTCAACTTTAGCAGATATAATCATCGTAATACCTTCACGAACATCATCACCTGTTAATGGCTCTTCATTATCTTTTAATAACTTATTAGCTTTCGCATAACTATTTATAACTCTAGTTAAACTAGTTTTTACGCCATCCTCATGAGTTCCACCTTCAGGAGTTTTAATATTATTAACAAACGAATAAATGGCACTATTATAACCATCATTATATTGTAATGCAACTTCTAATTCAACATCTTTCTCATTACCATTTACATACACAATAGTATCTTGAATAGGAGTTTTATTCTTATGTAATAGTTCTATATATTCTTTTATTCCACCTTCATATAAGAAAATATCCTTTTTATCATCTCTCTCATCAACTAATATAATTCTTAATCCCTTATTTAAGAAAGCTAATTCTCTAGCCCTTGTAAATAAAGTCTCGTAATTAAATTTAGTAGTTTCTTTAAATATTAAAGGATCAGGCATAAAAGTTACAGTAGTACCAGTTCTATCTTCACTACACTCCCCAATAACAGTCAAACTTTGCTCAATATGACCACCGTCTCTAAATTTAGCATTATATATTTTGCTATTTTTATAAACAGTTACTTCAACCCATTTACTAAGAGCATTAACTACAGATGCTCCAACACCATGTAAGCCTCCAGAGACTTTATATCCTCCGCCACCAAATTTACCACCGGCATGCAACACTGTATAAACTGTCTCTACCGTTGAAATACCAGTTTTAGCATGCTTTTCAACCGGTATACCACGTCCATCATCTTTAACAGTAACTGAACCATCTTTATTAACAATAATTTCAATATCATCACAATAACCAGCTAATGATTCATCTATTGCATTATCTACAATTTCCCATACTAAATGATGTAATCCAACTTCACTAGTAGAGCCAATATACATACCTGGACGTTTTCTAACAGCCTCTAACCCTTCTAATACCTGAATATCCGATGCATCATAATGTCCTTCCATCATATCACTTTCCTCTCTAAATTATTTCCCGGGAAATAATTTTCCATCTTTAATCTCAAAAATACTTGCTTTTTTAACCAACTCATCATCGATTAAATTAATATCAGTCGTGGTAATAATTGTCTGTACATCATCATTTATATATTTAATTAAATTATTTTTCTTCTTTATATCTAATTCACTAAATATATCATCAAGTAACAATATAGGATAATCATTACCAATATTAGAAAATATTTTAACTTCAGATAGTTTCAGTGCCAAAATAGCACATCTTAACTGTCCTTGTGATCCATATAAAGATAAATTCTTATCATTTAACTCAAAGATAAAATCATCACGATGTGGACCAATTAAAGACATCTTATAATTTATCTCTTTGTCCAAAAACTTATCTAACTTATCTCTAAATTTTTCTTTTATAAGTTCTTCATCATCTAATTCTACATTAGAAACATATTTTAACCTTAAACCATTAATATTAGTTATCTCAAAAAAAATATCATTAATATATTTATTAATATTATCAATAAACTTAAGCCTATATTTAATTATATAAATAGCTAAATCACAAAGCTTATCATTTAAAATATCCAAATAATCATAATTTTTATTACTTGGTAATTTTAAATATTCATTTTTTTGATTAATTAAATTATTATAATCCATTAAAGTTTTAATATATCTACTAGATATTTGACTAATTTCAACATTTAAAAACTTTCTTCTTACACTTGGACCATCTTTAATCATTCTAATATTATCAGGACTAAAAATAATAACACGCAAATTAGTAATATAATCACTTAATTTTTTAATTTCCTTATCATTTACTAATACTTGCTTTCCTTTTGAATTAATAATTATCTTTAATTTCTTATTATTATCTTTACCTATAACATTTGCTTCCAATATAGAAAAATTATCATCAAAATTAATTAAGTTTTTATCATTTACATGAAGATAAGATTTAGTAATTGATAAAACATAAATAGATTCTAATAAATTTGTCTTACCTTGAGCGTTATCACCAATTATAATATTTAACTTGTGATTTAACTTCAATTCTAAATTATCATAATTTCGATAATTTTTTAGTTTGATCTTATCAATTATCATGTAAATTACTCCCCACATCACTATATAGATAAAAAAATTTTCTACATATTAATTATATCATAAAAACCCTTATATTTAAAGAGAAAACCACATTAAATTAAGCTTTTTTTGCTATTTTTTGCTCATATTTTTACCAAAAAGAAAAAAGTGCTAATTTTAACACTTTTCACTAATCATTTTACTCATATTTTCCATACATAAACAACGAGAAAATTGATTATTAATGATATTATAAGAAACTGGAATTTTAAATTTAACATTATCTTTAAAAACTAAAATTGTACTAGGACCCTTTTTAATAAAAGATACCAAATTCTGATAAGAGATCCAATAACAATTATTAGAAGCATTACTCTTAGTCGGAAAAAATAAATTATTTCTTTCCTTATCCAAGTAAAGTGGCATCTTATAGTGTTTACTAATTAACTTTTCACTAATCTTAATCATATTTTCATAAGAAGTACGATTATTATTACAAGTATCTTTAATAATTGAAAAATGATTTTGATTAACTGAAAAAGCTTTCTCTTTTTCACATATTTTAGTACGCCATTCATTTTCCGATTTTATAAATAATGTCTTATCATTTATAAAATAAAGCTCTTCCACCAATATCCCCCCTTTCGACAAGTCATATTAAAGCATATTAACTTGTCGAATTTTGTCAAAATATGTCGAAAAAGCAAAAAAAAACTACAAAATTGTAATTTTTCATATTGATTAATAAGTTTTTATTGGTAAAACTAATTGAATTAAAGATTTATCATCTTTAGATTTCAAAATAATTGGACTATTATCGTTATTAATATAAATAGTAACTTTATCCTGATTAAAACTCTTAATCGCATCTAACATATATTTAGAACTAAAAGAAATAGAAATACTACCATCACTATCAACATTTAACTTCTCTTCCGCTTTACCTATTTCTGGTGAATTAGAAGAAATAATTAATTCTCTATCAACAAGTTCTAATTTAATAGTATTTTTATCTCGATCAGATGTTAATAAAGAAGCACGATCAATCATTTCATATAAAGAATTAGCATCAGTCTCAATTTCAATAGAAAAATCAGACGGAATAATAGATGAACTAGCAGGATAAGTACCACTTAATAATCTAGATAAGAATAAGATATTTTTATATTTAAATAATATTTTGTTATTAAATAAATGAAGTTCTATATTCTCATCACTATCATCGATTATCTTTGATAATTCCATTAAATTTTTACCAGGAATAACTATATTAACAGCAGAATCAAGCTCTTTATCTATATTAATAACTTTTCTTGCTAAACGATAAGAATCAGTAGCAATTACCTCTAAAGCATTATTATCTATTCTAAAATTAATTCCCGTTAAAATAGGACGTGATTCACTTTGAGCAGTAGCAAAAAAAGTTTGATTAATAATAGTCTTAAATTCATCTGTATTTAAAATAATAGGTTCTTTTGTTTCATCTAATTCTAAATTAGGAAACTCATCAGGATTAACTCCATTTAAATTAAATTCAGTATTAGAAGTTGAAACAATCATTTTAAATCCATCAATAACTTCAATAGATATATCAGTATCAGGTAATTTTCTAATAATCTCAACTATATATTTACCTCCAATAACTATACTACCTAATTCTTTTATTTCACTAAATTCACTTCTATCAATAAAAGATCTTATAGATATATCAGTATCACTTGCAGATAAATACAACCCTTCTTCTTTTAAATCAAATTTAATACCTGTTAATATAGGAATTAAATTTCTAGAAGATATCGCTTTAGATGTATGATTTAAATTTTCTAATAAAATATTTCTTTTAATTACAAATTTCATTTTTATATCCTTCTTTCTTTTATTATATATATTATTGTTATTATTATACTGTGGAAACTGTTGAAAACTCACTCAAAACCTTATCTTATAAGGAAAAGTTTTCCACAAGCTTGTGGATAAAACCAAAAGTTTTCCACATTTATCCACAATTTTATGTGGATAAGCTTTGTTTTAGTTCCTCAATTATCAACTGAAGCTGTTCATTTTTTTCTAATTCATCTTCTATTTTTTGATAAGCATTAATAATAGTAGAATGATCTCTTCCACCAAAATAAGTACCTATTTTAGGAAAAGATTCGGTTGTCAGCTTTCTACATAAATAAATAGCTACTTGCCGTGGATAATTAATAGTCTGATTCCTTTTTTTACCTTTAATATCATCAATATTTACTTTAAAATAATCACATACAACTCTTTGAATACGATGGACATCATTTTTATAAACACTTCTATCTATTAATTGATCTTTCAAAGCATCAACAGCTACATCTAAAGTAACAACACCTTTATTCATCATTAAAGCGTACGCAAAAACTCTAGTAATTGCCCCTTCTAACTGTCTAACATCAGAATCAAAACTATTAGCAATATATTCAATTACATCTTCAGGAACGTCTTGAGCAGCTTCTTGATGCGATATTTTTTTCTTTATAATATTTACTCTTAACTCAAAATCAGGAGGAGTAATATTAGCAGTAAGCCCCCAATTGAATCTTGTCAGAAGTCTATTTTCAAGCATTTTTAAATCATCAACAGAACGATCTGATGCAATAATTATTTGCTTATTTGAATTATAAAGTTCATTAAAAGTGTGGAAAAACTCTTCTTGACCTTTAGTTGCAGTCCCCAAAAATTGAATATCATCGATAATTAAAACATCAATATTTCGATATCTATTTTTAAAATTATCGATTTTTTCAAAGTTATTTTTGTCATTATTTCTAACCGCATTAATAAAATCATTAACAAATTTATCAGAAGAAATATATAAAACTTTTTTATTAGAGTTTTCTAATATATAATTACCAATTGCTTGCATCAAATGCGTCTTTCCTAGTCCACTTTTACTATATAAAAATAAGGGGTTATAGGCTTTACCAGGTTTTTCTGCAACCGCTCGTGCAGCTACAAAAGCAAATTTATTACTACTACCAACGATAAAATTATCAAAAGTATAATTTTGATTCAAATTAGCATCAACAGCACTTTGATATGGAACTCCTGCTTGAATATCTTGTGTAATACTATTTTCTTTTTTATTAACTTCGTTTTCTAATTTAAAAACAAAGTTAAAGTTAGTTCCAGTTAAAGAATTAAATATTTTTTCCATTAAATCTTTATAGTTTTCTGTTAAATGTTTAATGTGAAGTTGCATAGGAACAATAACAATTGCACTATTATCAGTTAAATCATGCAATTTAGTATCTTTAAACCATGTTTCAAACGATAAAGAAGATACTTGCTCTTTAATCATTTCCAAAAAATTGTTCCATAAAGTATCAGTATTCATCCCCCTCCTCCTTTCGCTTACTACTATTTTAACACATATTGTGGAAAAAAACGACATAAATTTACATATTTTTTACTTTTCAACATACTTTTCCACATGTTTTCCACAGCTTATCCACAGGATAAACCCTTATATTTACTAAAAAAAATCGACTTTTCCACAAAAACTGTGTTTTTTTGTTTTCAACACCCAAAAAATATAGTTTTCCACAGCCTGTTGATTTCTGTGGAAACTGTTGATATAACGAATAAAGCCTTATAAATAAAGAAATAAAAAAAATAAGTTATCAACATTTCTTGTGGAAACAAAAAAAAAAGCACATTTGTGCTATTTTATATCGACCATCCACTTATCATATATAGAAGCATTTGTACTACTAGGTTCAGGATTAGGAAGTTCCATCCTAACAATCATCGGTATTTTCATCATTCTACCAAAAGCTACACATATACCTGATTGTAATGCTTTTTGTTTTTCAATAACATCAGCACTAATATTTGGAACCATTTTCCTGATATACTCTAAATCGGTCGGATGATTAATTTTAAAAATTAAGAAATTACTACATTGAGAGATAACTGTTTCTGATAATTCAGTAGGTCTTTGCGTAATTAAATCCAAAACCAATCCAAACTTACGACCTTCTTTAGCAATTCTCTCAAAAATATTATAGCCTAAAATCTCATTATCAAAGTCCTTTTGAACATACCTATGAGCCTCTTCTAACATAATATGTATAGGCATTGAACCACGATCAGGCATTTGCTTAGAAAACTTAAATAATAATCTTGAATAAATCTTAACTAAAGTTTTTGCAAAACGATCATCAATATCTTCTAAAACAAAATTAATAATTTGAGCTCTTTTATTATTTTCAAAAGCAATAATATCATAAATAAATTGATTTAAGTCAATAAAACTATCATAATTAAAGAATCTAGAATTAGAACTATTATTTAAAGTATGTAATTTAACTTTTAGAGCCGTAGCTTCTGTATAAGATTTTTCATTTAAAAGTAAACCTTCAGAAATTAAAGCAAAATTAAGAGCAACTTCTAAATCATCTAAATTAAAATATATAGGAACATAATCCTCATTCCATTTAGTGTCATTATCAATAAATTTTTGAATATATTCAGCAATTAAAATGCGCTCTACAAATTCTCCTTGACTATCTATATCAAAACACTTTCTAAATTGACGAGTATAACCAATACCAGGTACTTCAACATCTAAATTTAACTCATCAGTATGACAATCAGTTAAAATAGAAAATATTTGATCACGAATTCTAGCAGCTACTTGATTGGTGTATAAAACAGAAACAATTGCTTTAGCGATTAAATGATTTTTATATTTTTTTGTTTCCTCATCATCTTTAGCAAAAGTAGAAACATAACTCAACATCTTTTCAATTACCATTAATTGAGAATAACTAGTAACATCAAGTAAGTTAGCATAATCATCAACACTTAAAAGCCAAAGAGGAAGTTTTACTAAATTATAATCAGTATCACTACTAGTAGTATACATTTTATAATGAAAATTAGCATTGTAAGTATTTATACTACGAAAAGCATTATCATATTCGCTAGTATTGTTAAAAATAAATATATTACTATTAAAAGGAATTTTATCTTTCATAACAAATAAATTTTGTACCAATCTAGCAACACCATAAGTTTTACCAGAACCAGTATTACCGAAAATAGCACTGTGATTAGAAAACATTTCATCAATATTAATTTTAATAGGATAATTATATAAAGGAGAAATACCTAAAGTCATACTTTTTGGATCATTATCACCAACTAATTCTGCTAATTCTTCAGTATTAATAATTCTAATTTTTGCAGTTAAGCTAGGCTTACGAATAATACCACTATAAAATCTTCCATTAATAAATTCACCTAAAAAAGTAATTTTAATATTCTCTCCGTCTACTTCTTCTATTTCTCCAAGTATTTTCTTATCATCCTCAAAAACAACATTAAAGTTAAGAAGATCCTCACTAATCACACCAGCTATTTTTACAAGTGCATAGTTCTTACTAATTGAAATAATTTTTTCAAACATACACATCCCTCTATTCTAAAATGATTATATCAAAAAAAATAAAAAAAAACAATCAAAATTCCAAAAAAATATTGACATAACAAAATAAAGCATTTATAATATAATAGCATTTTACTTTGGAGGTGTATTATAAATGAAAAGAACTTATCAACCAAATAATCGAAAAAGAGCTAAAACACATGGCTTCTTCGCGCGTAAAGAAGGAAATGTATTAAATAAAAGAAGAGCTAAAAAAAGAAAAAGATTATGTTCAGTTAAGAAAAAATAAAGAAGCCGACTCTAGTAGTTGGTATTTTTTGTTATGGGTGGTATAATGAAGAAAAGAGAAATAATAAAAAAAAATGATGACTTTTCCCTTATTATAAATACAGGAAAAAAAGTAAAGAATGACTATTATAGTATATTTTATAAAGAAAGTGCTACTAATTTATATGGAATAAGTATTCCCACTAAAACAGGAAAAGCAGTAGTTAGAAATAAAATAAAAAGACAAATAAAAAATATAATAGATCACAATAAAAAATATATACAAAAAACAAATGACTATGTTATAATAATAAAAAGAAACATTACAGAATTAACATATCAACAAAAAGAAAAATATTTAATGCAGTTAATGCTAAAGATAGGAGAAACAAATGAAAAAAAGTAGAAAAGTATTATTATTAGTATTGGTAGTATTCTTATTAACAGGATGTACTCAAACATTAAAAGATAAAGATAATAACGTTGTAACTAACAAAGAAACGGGACAAGCCATTACACAAAATATTATTTGTCAACCAGAAGATGAAAACGTTAGAAATATATATACAGAAAATGGCATAGATTTAGATAAGCTACCAATGTGTAAAAATTTCACACCATTAGATAATTATGAAGGAATATGGACTAGTTTTTTTGTAAAACCATTATCATGGGTAATTATTCAAATTGGTCTAATTGTTAAAAACTATGGTCTTGCAATCATAATAACAGCTTTAATTATCAGATTAATATTAATGCCAATAACAGGAAAAACAGCAATGCAATCTGAAAATATGAAAAAAGCACAACCAGAAATACAAAGATTAGAAAAAAAATATAGAGGAAAAGACTCACAAGAAGATCAAATGCGTAAAGCTCAAGAAATGCTTATGATATATAAAAAATTTGAAATAAACCCAGTATCTGGATGTTTACTTGCAATAATTCAAATGCCCCTATTATTTGCGTTCCTAGAAGCGATAAATAGGACTCCTGCTATATTTGAAGGTGAATTTCTAGGCTTACAAATGGCTACAACCACACTTGCAGGTATTCAACAAGGAAACTACTGGTATATATTATTCATAATAATAATATTAGGAACAACATATTTCTCATTTAGAAAAACATTAAAAGATCAATCAATGATGCAAAAACAAATGAAATTTACAATTTACTTTATGCTAGGATTAATTCTAATCGCATCTTTAACTCTACCAACTGCGTTAGGTATTTACTGGATAACATCAAGTTTATTTACTATCGCACAAAATATATGGGTAGAAAGAAAGAAGGATAAATAATGAAAAAGCATACATTTGAAGAAAGAACACTAGAACTTGCTAAAGAAAAAGCATTATACGAACTAGGATTAAATGCTGATAATATTATAATAAATAATGTATCAGAAAAAAATGGACTATTAAAAAAAAGTGTAACAATTGAAGTAATAACAATTCAAGACGTAATTACATATTTGAAAAATACAATATTAGAAATATTAAAACAGATGAACATAGAAGCAAATCTAGAAACTAAAGTAAGAGAAAATAGAATAGAAATAAAAATATTTTCTAACAATAATGCCATTTTAATAGGTAAAAATGGAAAAAACATGCAAGCCTTGCAAACAATAATAAAACAAATACTAAAAAAAGAAATAAAATCTGACTTACATATAATATTAGATATTGAAAACTATAAAGAAAAAAGAGCCAAAAACTTAGAAATACTCGCAAGAAAAACAGCACGAGAAGTTGCTAGAACAAAAGTAGAAACAAAATTAGATAGTATGAATTCATATGAAAGAAGAATAGTACATAATGCACTTAATGATAACAAGTATGTTTATACAGAAAGTGCTGGTGAAGAACCAAATCGCTATGTAGTAATAAAACCAAGAGAAAATTAGTATGAAGTTCATACTTTTTTTGTTTTCAATTTCATATTTTCCCATAAAAGTGTCAAATGAAAACATTTGTTTTAAAAACCGTTGACTTTTAATATTTAACTTAATATAATATCGAGTACCAAAAAGGAGGTAACATATGAAAAATATAAAAGAAATAAGTAGTTTTTTAAGTGAAATAACAACTGTTAATGAAACCTACATTTATCTATTTATCAGAACAGTAATATTTATATTAATCGTCGTTATATTGCAACATATTGCTTTAAAAATAATAAAAAGAATAAAAGATAGCAAAAAAGAATATATCTATAGTCAAAGAGTAAAAGTATTTTCTGCTATTTTAAAAACTCTAATAGTTATATTCGTGTGGGCTGATTATATTAGTAATATTTTAACACTAATAACATTTATATCTGCAGCATTTACAATTGCCTTAAGAGAATTTATCTTTAACTTCTTTGCGGGCTTATACATAAAAATAAAAAAACCAATCGAATTAGAAGATCGTATAGAAATAAATGGAATAAAAGGTGATGTTGTTAATATTAAACTAATGAATTTTGAAGTCCTAGAAGTAGATGAAGATAACAGAAGAGGACAAAGTACAGGAATAATAATTAATTTTCCTAATACAACAGTATTCCGCGAACCATTAAAAAACTATTCTAAAGGATTTAAATATATATGGGATGAAATAAAAGTAAAAATACCACTAGATAGTGATATTCAAAAAATAAAAGGAACATTATACAAAATATTAAATAACAATGATATTATTAAAGCAATTCCAACAAAAATGAAAAAACAATTACAAACAATTAATACTGATTATAGAATATATTATAATCAATACGAACCAGTAATATACACAGAAGTTGTTGATAACCATGTCGAATTGCAACTACGCTATTTAATTCATCCTAAAAAAGCTCGCTTTGTTGCATCTACCATTTGGAACAAAATACTAGAAGCTTATAAAAATAATGAAATAGAGTTATATAAAGATTAATTATTTTTAAATTCGCTTAAACAGTAATTAACATTTTCGTCCCAAAAAGAATGATGTATTTGCCCTATTTTTTCACTAGTAAAATTAAATAAACTTTGAAATTCAATTTCCCCTCTTTTTGATAAGACAATTAAAATATAAGGATTTTCATCAAACTTAATAACCATATCATGAATAGAAGTATTAGCCCATCCAGATTTATGAGCCATAACTAAACCATCTTTGGGAATAAAATTATATAAAGCATTAGTAAATACACTCATTAATTCTTTACCATAATCATTTTCTAAAGAAATATCATATAAATATTTCATTATCCTACCGGCATCAACTGCATTAATACTAGAAAATAAAGCATTATAATCATAAATAGAATTAACTCCTAAATCTTTCCAAAATTCCTTAGCGTTCTCTATTCCAAACCTATCAGCAAGCATCTTATAAGCAACATTATCACTATCATGAATTGCATAATAACAAAGCTCTTTTATTGAATAAGATTTTCCAAACTCTTCATTTTGCAGAACACCAGAACCTTTAGAATAGAATTCTTTAGTATAAACTAATTCCTCATCTAAATTAATTTTTCCCATACTCGCTTGCTTATATACATAAATAACAAACGGTGCTTTTAATACAGAAGCTCCAAATATCTTTTGATTTTCATTATAAGCAACAGAAAAACCAGTATTTATATCTAAATAATAAAAGGCAAAATTATTAGAATCACTATTATAGTAATTTTCTAATTCACTAACCAAATTTTTAATATTTGAATTTTCATTAACTTTAGTAGATATATAGGAATGAAGGCAGTTAGAAAAATCAACAATTTTTTTATCTAAATTATTATCATTATAATATTTTTGTAATTCATAGTTATCTTCATAAGAAATTAAAGCTCTAGCCTCATTTTTTTCTTCCGAAAAAACAGGTACCTCACCATCAGCATCTTTATCAATTACACTTGCCATAACTTTATAAGATACAAAGCAAGTAAATATCATAACGATTATAAGGAAACAATATCTAATAAAAAAACTCTTGCTCACATCTGACACTCCTATCATGAAAATTATAACATAATAGAGTATTTTAATCAAGGACAAAAGATAAAACTATAATCCACACTTCTATATTTATAAATCTTCTACTTTCTCTTCTTTATGTTCACATCTTCAATATACAAAAAAAGAATAAGATAAACTCTTATTCAACTGATTTCATTGATTCTGCCATATTAATTTTTTCTAATTTAAATCTCATTATAAAATTAGCAATAAAGGCAAAAAGTATTGTTATAATAAGTGATAAAACATAACTTAAAGAACTAATTTTAACTTCAAATGCCATCTGTTCTACCTGTATTTGTGCCATAACATATAAGTGTAATAATTTTCCAAGGAACAAGCCAAATAAAGCTCCAATTATAGATAATATAATATTTTCCCTAAGAACATAAGATGCTGTTTCATTACTATGAAATCCTAATACTTTAACAGTAGCAATTTCCCTATTTCTCTCAATAATATTTATATTAGTCAAATTATATAAGACAATAAACGCTAAAGCACCAGCGCTAACAATTAATAATGCAACAATATAATTAAGACTATTCATCGACTCATCTAACATATTTTTATCATCATCTAATAAACTAACATTATTAACCCCGTCGATGTTTCTTAAATTAGTAACTAGTTTGTTATGATCATCTATATCATTAAAATTTAAATAAGCATGATTATTAATATAATTAGATAAATAATCTTTATTAATATAAATATAGTGATTTAAATAATTATCGCAAATACCACTAACAATAAATGTATAATCTTTATCTAAAATAGTTAAAGGTAGTTTATCATTAACCTTAATATTTAAAACTTCTGCTAACTTGGAACTAACCACTACTTGATTATCTTTTGGATAATTAATTTTTTTATCATTATTGTGTAGACCAAAATAATCTTTTGAATCACTATCACTAATAGCAATAACAGTAGCTTCTTTTTGAGTATCATGATAATCTATAGCTAAATCAGTTTGATATCCCAATATATAATTAACGTTATTTGAAGATAACAAACTATCAATATTACTTGTAACATTGTTTTTATCTTCAAAAGAAACAGTTGCATCATATTTCATAATGTCTTCAAATTGATAATCTAAAATATCAGCAATAGAGTCTTTAACACCAAATCCAGTAACTAATAAAGCTGTACAACCTCCAATTCCAAGTAACATCATAAACATTCTCTTTTTATAACGAAAAGTATTTCTAATAGTAACTTTACTTAAGAAAGAAAGTCGCATCCAAAACCAATTAATATATTCTAAAAATATCCTCTTTCCATTACTAGGAGCTTTCGGTCTGATTAAATACGCTGGTTTTTCTCTTAACTCATGATAACAACTAAATAAAGTAATTAAACCAGATCCCAAAATAGCAACAACTAAACACAAAATATAACTAATTGGACTAAAATAATAAGACAAATCAGAAAATCCATAAGTAATATCATATACTTGCCAAATAACTCTTGGAATTACTCCAGTTCCTAAAAAGAAACCACATATACAACCCAAAAATGCAGCAGTTACAACATACAAAATATATTTACTAGCAATCTTATTAGCAGAATAACCTAATGCTTTTAATGTCCCTATTTGGGTTCTCTCATCATTAACCATTCTATTCATAGTAGTAGCGCATACAAAAATAACAACTAAAATAAAGAAGACTGGAAAGACTTTAGCAATACTACTAACAATAGAAATATCATTTTTAAACCTTGATGCTCCAACATTCTCTTCAAGAGTTAAAGTATAAGTATCAGGCTCTTCTAAATTATCAATTTCCTTTCTATTACTATCAATTAAAGCTTGTGCCTCATCAATTTTCTTTTTACTATCAATAAGCATTTCGGCAGGAATATGAGAATTAATCGCATTATTATAATCCTCTTTAGCTTTATCTAAATTAGCTTGTTCTTCATTGATTTTTTCTAAAGCTTCATTTTTAATATCATTAAACCTTAAATTAGCTCTAGTAGCAACAAGGCTTTCAACTTCACTTTTTAAACTATCTATCTCATCATTATATTCATCAGAAAATATTACTAAATCTTTATTGGCATTTAAAATAATCTCGTGATAAACATCTGAATTAAAAGTATCTTTCAAAACATAAATAAAACCGGCAATATTTCCATCACCAATAGTAGTACTTCCCCTCTCATAACTAATAAATCGAGGAGATTTAACTAAACCAACAATTTTAAAACTTTTCTTCTTTAGCTTATCAGTCTCATCAGTTACACTAATAGTCTTACCAATATCACTTTCACTAAAAGCATTCGCATCAACAACACACTCTCCATCATTTTGAGGCATTTTACCAGAAACCAAATCAACTTTAGCTAAATCACCCAAAGAGATAACTTGATAAGCCTTAATTTCATCCAGTTCCATTAAAAGATCTAACTTATAAGCTCCCTCAGCATTAGTAATACCTTCAATATCCAGAAAAGAATTAACATCATCATCAGTAAAACCAAGAGTGGATACCAAAGAAAAGTCATACATATCTAATCTATCAAAATAATCGTCCAAAGTCTTTTGCATTGACGGTTCAGCATTATTAATACCTGTAAAAAATCCAATTCCTAAAGCAACAATAGCAAAAATTGCCAAATATCTACCAATTGATCCCTTAATAGAACGCCCCAGCATTTTTAAAGTATATTTATTCATAATATCACCACTCAATATTTTCAACAGGAACAATATTGTTATTTATCTCAACACTATCGATTTTACCGCTTTTAACATGGATAATACGATCGGCCATTGGACAAATAGCTTTATTATGAGTAATAACAATAACAGTCATGCCTGTTTTATGACAAGTATCTTGTAGTAGTTTTAAAATTGATTTTCCTGTCTTATAATCTAGCGCTCCAGTAGGTTCATCACATAAAAGTAACTTAGGATTTTTAGCAAGCGCCCTAGCAATGGCTACTCTTTGCTGTTCTCCACCAGATAATTGAGCGGGAAAATTTCTTGCTTTATTTTTAAGACCAACTTGTTCTAAAACTTTTTTTGAATCAAGAGAATCTTTACATAATTGAGCGGCTATCTCTACATTTTCAAGTGCTGTCAAATTAGGAATTAAATTGTAAAATTGAAAAACAAAACCAACATCATTTCGACGATAATTAGTCAGTTTTTTATTATTATAAGTAGAAATATCTTCCTTATCAACTAAAACTTTACCATCAGTTAAAGTATCCATACCTCCCAAAATATTTAGAAGAGTCGTCTTCCCTGCTCCCGATTCTCCAACTATAATACAAAATTCACCTTTATTAATTTTAAAACTTGCATTTTTAAGAGCTAACGTTTTAACATCACCACTATCATAAACTTTATCAACATTTCTAAAAGTAATAAAATCTTTCATACATCCCTCCTATAATTGACATTAATTCTTACCTATGATATCATTATACCAACAGATTGTTTAAAAAACAACAAACAATATTTAAAAAAATGTTTAAATTCCAACAATTATAAACATATTGTATAAAAAAGGAGAAAAAAATGGATAATCGTCGTGTAAAAATAACTAAAAAAATGATAAAAGACGCAATGCTAGAATTACTAGAAAATAGACCAATTAATAAAATAACAGTTACTGATATATGTAAATATGCTGATGTAAATCGATCAACTTTCTATGCATATTATGATACAACTATTGACTTAATACACGAAATAGAAGATGATGTATTAAATCAACTCCCTCCTCTATCAAAGGAGTTACCAATTGATAAACAAGATCAAGAATTTATAAAAACTCTTGAAAGCTTTTTTTCTTATGTAAAAGAAAATCATCGCTTATTTAAAATACTAATAATTCAAAATAGTAATAATGATTTTAACCAAAAATTAATAGAAACAGTTATGAAAAAATATACTTACCGAAATTCTAATAAAAAAATTGAAAAATATAGTTATATATACTGCATAAGTGGAGTTATTGGATTAGTAAAAGAATGGATTAATAACGATTTTAATATTAGTACGACTGATTTTTCAAACTTAGTATTTCAAATATCATCAAAAGCAATAGAAATAAATGATAACAAAATAAAATTATGATATAATAATAAATTCAAAGAAAGGAGCAACTTTATGAATGATACAATTACAGCCATTTCAACTGCATTAGGACCAAGCGCAATATCAATAATTAGAGTAAGTGGAACAGACGCAATAGAGATTGTTAATAAAATATTTAAAGGAAAAGATTTAAAAAAACAAGAAAGTCATACCATTCACTATGGACATATAGTAGAAAATGATAAAATAATCGATGAAGTATTAGTAAGTATAATGAAAGCTCCCAAAACCTTTACTAAAGAAGATGTTGTAGAAATAAACACCCATGGTGGAATAGCTACAACTAATAAAGTATTAGAATTACTTCTATTAAATGGAGCTCGACTAGCGGACCCAGGAGAATTTAGTAAAAGAGCATTTTTAAACGGACGTATTGATTTAGTCGAAGCAGATGGCATTATGAATTTAATTGAAGCAAAAACACAAACTGCAAGAGAATTATCAATTAATCAATTAAGTGGAAAAGTGTCTAATTTAATTACTGATTTAAGAGACAAATTAGTTCAAATAATAGCAAATATTGAAGTAAATATTGATTATCCTGAATATGAAGATATAGAAAATCTTACCAATGATAAAATTAAAAAAGACATAGAACAATTTCAAAAAGATTTATTAACAATAATAAAAGAATCAGAAGATGGAAAAATTATAAGTGAAGGTCTAAAAGTAGCCATCATTGGTCGTCCAAACGTAGGAAAAAGTAGTCTTTTAAATAATCTGTTGGAAGAAGAAAAAGCAATCGTTACAGATATTGAAGGAACAACAAGAGACATAGTTGAAGGAAATTTATCTATATCAGGTATTCCAGTTACAATAATAGATACTGCAGGTATCAGAAAGACAAGTAATATTGTCGAAAAAATAGGAGTAGATAAAAGTCTAAATACCATAGATAAAGCTGATTTAATAATATATATGCTAAATAATAATGAACCAATATCTAAAGAAGATATAGATATTTATAATAAAATAAAAGATAAAAAACACATCATAGTAATCAACAAAATAGATTTAGAAAATAAATTAACCATTCCAAAAGAAATAAAAAACTACATAAATATTAGTATCTTAAAAAACACAGGTATTGATGAAATAAAAACTACCATTATTAATATGTTTAATTTAGGCAATTTACATACTAAAGACTTAACTTATTTAAGCAGTGCTAGAAGTATATCGTTGTTAAAAAAATCATTTACTTATATTGAAAATGCCATAAACAATATTAATATAAATACTCCAATTGATATAGTAGAAATAGAATTAAGAAATGCATGGGAAACATTAGGAGAAATAATCGGTCAAACATATAGTGAAGAATTAATAGATGAATTATTTTCTAGATTTTGTCTAGGAAAATAAAAGAAAGAAGTGAAAATATGAACAATAATTATGAAGTAATTGTCGTTGGTGGAGGACACGCCGGAGTAGAATCAGCTCTTGCAACTGCCCGTTTAGGACACAAAACTCTATTAATAACAGGAAGAATAGAAAACATAGCAACTATGCCATGTAATCCCTCAATTGGAGGATCCGCTAAAGGAATAATAGTTCGTGAAATAGATGCACTAGGAGGAGAAATGGGAATTAATGCTGATAAAACATTAATTCAAATGAAAATGTTAAACTCCTCTAAAGGACCAGCAGTAAGAAGTCTTCGCGCTCAAGCAGATAAAATAACTTATCCAAAAGAAATGCAAAAAGTATTAAAAAATCAAGCCAATTTAGATATAAAAGAAGCAATGGTTGAAGATTTGATAATAGAAAATAAGAAAGTAAAAGGAATAATTACAGATAAACTAGAAAAAATAGAATCTAAAATAGTTATTTTGACAACAGGTACTTATTTAAAATCAGATATATTAATCGGAAACACTAGAACAAGAAGTGGACCACATGATGAAAAACCAAGTCAACACCTATCAGACAAATTAAGAGATTATGGTTTTAAAATATTAAGACTAAAAACAGGAACTCCCCCAAGAATTGCTAAAGACACAATCGACTTTAGTAAGACTAAAATAGAAAATGGTGATCCAAAAAGCTATACATTTTCTCATGATATAAAACCCATATATGATGTAAATAATCAAGTTCCTTGTCATTTAATTTATACAACCCCAGAAACACACAAAATTATTTTAAACAATTTAAATAAATCAGCTATGTATGGCGGATTAGATGATATAACAGGTATTGGTCCAAGATATTGTCCTTCAATAGAAGATAAATTAGTTAGATTCTCTGATAAAGAAAGACATCAATTATTTTTAGAACCAGAAAGCCTATATTATGATGATATATATATTCAAGGTTTTTCAACAAGTATGCCAAAAGATGTTCAAGAGCAAATGGTCAAAAGTCTACCAGGTTTAGAAAACGCTAAAATTCTAAGATATGCTTACGCAATAGAATATGATGCTATTTATCCTACACAAATAAACGCATCTTTAGAAACCAAAGTAATAGAAAACCTATTTACCGCTGGTCAAATAAATGGAACAAGTGGTTATGAAGAAGCCGCGGCTCAAGGATTAATCGCTGGTATTAATGCATCATTAAAATTAAGAAACAAAGAACCACTTATACTAAAAAGAAATGAAGCGTATATTGGCGTATTAATAGACGATTTAGTAACAAAAGGAACAAAAGAACCGTATCGTATGCTAACATCAAGAGCAGAATATCGATTACTTCTTCGTCATGATAATGCAGACCTTCGCCTAAGAGAATATGGATATCAAGTTGGATTAATTAATGAAGAAAAATATCAAAAACTTCTAAATAAAAAAGAAAACATCAAGAAATTAACAGATGAGATAAAAAACACTAAAATAACAATTACGCAAAACAATAAAAAAACTAGTATAACAATATATGACTATTTAAAAACGCCATCAACTTCTCTATCTGAAATCCTAAATAAAAATAATAATTTAACTTACGAAGAAGAAGTAATAGAACAAGTAGAAATTCAAGTCAAGTATGATGGATATATTCAAAAAGTAAAAAGAGAAGCAGAAAAAATGTTAAAAAATGAAGAAAAACAAATTCCAAATGATATTGATTATAACAAAGTAAATAATCTTGCAACTGAAGCTCGCCAAAAACTAAACGAAGTAAGACCAAAAACAATTGGTCAAGCCCTTAGAATAAGTGGAGTTAATCCTTCTGATATATCAATATTAATGGTTTATTTAAGGAAGTATTATAATGAATAAAGAATTATTTATAAAGAAAGTAAAAGAACTAAATATAGAAATTGATGAAAAAAAGTTAGAACAATTAAATATATATATGAATTTATTACAAACAGAAAATAAAAAATATAATTTAACAGCTATTACTAAAGAAGAAGATATATATTTAAAACATTTCTATGATAGTTTAACAATTACAAAAATAATAAAATTAGATAAACAAAAATTATGTGATTTAGGCACAGGTGCAGGATTTCCTGGCTTAGTTTTAAAAATAGTTTTTCCTAAATTAGATGTAACATTAATTGAAGCAACTAATAAAAAATGTGAGTTTTTAAAATTAGTTATAAACGAACTTAAACTAGAAAAAATCAAAGTAATAAACACAAGAGCAGAAATTTATGCCAAAGATAATCGTGAAGTTTTTGATATAGTAACTGCTCGTGCAGTTGCTCCATTAAAACATTTACTTGAATATGCTATACCATTAGTAAAAGTAAAAGGATTTTTCGTTCCTCTAAAAAGTAATATTGAAAAAGAAATTGAAAATATTGATAATTATTATGAAAAATTAGAAATAAAACAAATAAATAAAATAGAGTTTTTCTTACCAATAGAAGTTAGTAAAAGAACATTAATAATGTATGAAAAATTAAAAGAAACTAATCCTATTTATCCAAGAAATTATAATAAAATTAAAGAAAAAGATATATAACAAATAAAAAATATGATATAATTTAGTAAAATAGGAGGAATGTCATGGCAAATAAAAATGAAGCAAAAAAAAGTAATGTTAAAACTACTAAAAAGAAAAATACTAGTGAAAAAGAAAATATAAAAAATAAAGAAACAGAATTAAAAGAAGTTAACAAAAAAAGAATAATTACTATATCATTAATATTTTTAATTATAATAATCCTAATTATTTGTATTGTATTAAGTATAACTAATAATAACAAAATAAAAAATGCTACTTTATCATGGTATAACGATCAAAATAAAATATATAACAAAACAACAATTGGAGCTTTATATCAAAACGGATATATTAACAGTAATAAATCATTATTTATTAAAAAAGATATATCTTGTCAAGTAATAGAAATAAAAGATGATAAAGTAGTTATAACTAACAATAATAATTGCAATTTAAACGAAGAAATGGAAAAAGTTCCAACTATCATGCTTGATTTAATAAAAACTAATGATAATTCAAAATATGATCCAAATACTTGGACTTCCTCAGATATAAAAATAGAACTTAGTTACAAAAACAATAATGTTAAACAAAGTGATATAAATCGCATTTATTTAACAAAAAATTATCAAGAAAATAGCAACGATAATAGTTTAATTATATCATCAGATAGTAATATTAATGATATATATACAGTTAATTTAATGTTAAACGATGGATCAGTTTACAGTAAAGATTTTACACTTATGATAGATAAAACAAAACCAGAATTAACAGACATAAAAGTTACTGATAATGATTATAATGCTTATTTTGAGGATAAAGAAAGCAATATAAGTGAAATACTTTATTATGTTTCAAACACAGAATATGCTCCTACCAAAATAGAGCAATTTGAACTTAAAGAAAATATAGAAATTAATAATGATACCACATATTACATTTGGGCAACAGCTATAAATAATGCAGGAATTCATGCTGATTTTGTCAAATTAGGTGAATTTAGCAAAAAATAGCTAAAAACAACATAAACAAAAAAGTTCGAAGTAGAGCTTTTTTTAATAATTTAAAAAAATATGATATAATTATATTATAAAAATATATAAGTATAAAGATTATATAAAGATAAAGGTGATCAAATGAAAAAGAAAATATTAATACCAATGTTAATAGTAGTAATTTTAATATTCGTTGCAACTATAGTTTATGGAGTTTGTTACAGTAATAAAAATAATGAAGATATACTAAATGCCAGTTTAGAGTGGTATAAAGATTTAGATGGTTTATATAGTAAAACTACCATTGGTACTTTATATCATTATGGATATATAAAAGATAATAAAACACTTTTACTAAAGAAAAATAGAGATTGTCAAGTAATAGAAATATATCAAGATAAAGCAAATTTTATAGAAGAAGAAAATTGTAACTTAAATGAAGAATTAAAAAAAGTACCAATAATACAAATAAAAATGACAAATGTATCAGATAATACAGAATATAGAGAAAATACATGGACTTCTTCTGATGTAAAAGTAGATGTATACTTTAAAAACAATCAAGCTCCTATTAATATAAGTAGTATGTATATAACACTTAATTCACAACCAATAATAACAGAAAACTTAATTATAAAAGCAGATGAGAATAAAAATGATACATATACTATAAATTTAGTATTAGAAGATGGATCAATATATACTAAAAACTTTGAAATATTAATAGATACAACTGCTCCTACTTATATAAATGCTGATATGTCTAATAATGATTTTGATGCTATTTTTGAAGATAACGAAAGTGGAATCAGGGATATACTTTACTATGTTTCAAATACAACCTATCCTCCTACCACAGTTGAACAATTCACACCAAAAGAAGAAATACAGATAAATTCTGATCAAACATATCACGTATGGGTTATTGCCACTAATTATGCTAATATTAATTCAGAAATTACATATTTGGGAGAATATGTAAGAAAAAGTGATAATACATAAAAAGAAGAAAATCAGTAAAATAATAAAAATACTTGTAAAAACAAGAAAAATATAGTATCATTATAATAGAAAAGTATGAGAAGAGGGATAAGATGGAAACAGGAAAAGAAGTAGTTAAAATCAGTTTAAATAGTATTATTCCAAATAGATTTCAACCACGAATATCATTTGATGAAGAAGCTTTAAATGATTTAGCTAATTCAATTAAAATGTATGGAATATTACAACCTTTAATATTAAGACCATTAGGAGACAAATACGAAATAATAGCGGGTGAAAGAAGATATAAAGCTGCTACAATCGCGGGTTTATCAGAAGTTCCTGCAATATTAGTTAATTTAGATGATCAAACTAGTGCAGAACTAGCAATTATAGAAAATATCCAAAGAAAAGACTTAACAGCAATCGAAGAAGCAAAGTCATATAAAAAATTATTGGATTTAGGAAATTATACTCAAGAACAATTAGCAATTAAAATGGGAAAAAATCAATCAACAATTGCCAATAAACTTCGTCTTTTAAATTTATTACCAGATACCCAAGAAGCACTCATGAATAATTCTATATCAGAAAGACATGCTAGAAGTTTATTGCAATTAAAAGACGAACCAGGAAAGCAAAGAGAAGTTTTAAACAGAATCATTAAAGAGCGCCTAACAGTAAAAGATACAGATGAACTAATAAAAAGTATGATGGGAGAGAATAATATGAATGGATTTAATCAAAATACGACAACTCCTAGTAATAACATAAATAGTTTTAATAGTCAAATAAATGGAATGCCAACTTACAACGATCAACAATCATTGGATTTTGCAAACTTTACCACTGATAGCTTTGATTTAGGAACATTAAGCGATCCAAATTTAGATGTACCTACCTCACCACTTGTTAATGAACCACCAAAATCAGTATCTACATCTACCCCAAATCCTACTTCAACTTTTGATTTTAGTAGTAGCTTCATACCAAATGCTACAGGTAGTCAAAATACAAATAATGAGGCAAATCCAACTCTTCCAAATTTTGATAGTTTATTAAAAGTAGAAGAGAAACCAGTAGTTGAAGAACCAAAGATACCAACTGTAAAAATAGAACAATCTCCACCACCTAATCAATATTTCCCATCTCTTGAAGAAAAACCCGCTAATATGAACTTTGGGCAAGCATTTACAACAGCTCCAGTTAATAATACACCTAATATTAGTATAGCGATAAATAATACAAGAGACATGATTAAAACATTAGAAAACAGTGGATTTAAAATCGAAACAACGGAGATGGATTTAGCTGATAGTTATCAAATAACCATTAAAATTAACAAAAACTAGCATTTGCTAGTTTTTATTCATATAAAAATCTGTAGTGACCAGTTATTCCTCTTTTGTTATACCATTCAATTAAATTATCATCTTCCATTTTGTTATTACCAGAAAGGCTAATTAAATAAGGTATTCCATCCTTATTACGAATATCGGAAATAATTCCAATATGATTAGACCCAAAGGCAACAATATCACCAGGCATCCATTTATCAATCTCATAAGGATCGTTGGTTAAAACCAAGCAGTGCCTTTCAAAGAAAATTTTTAAATTAGCAACACGACGAAAATCTATATTAGGATCAATATTTCCCTCAAGATTAGGATAAGCATCAATATTATTTTTAATATCCTCATCTATTAAAGATTTTAAATCATATCCAGCATTTTTTAAACTACGCCAAATCACATCAGTAGCAACACCTTCTCCATCTGGCGGATATCCACCTTCGTAATAAGCACTTTTATACTTAATTTTCTTATCAGCCTCAATCTTTGCTCCTTCTAGAATATCAGAGTAATCATCAATTCCATCTTTATCATAATCAATATCACTTTTTATAATCTCAATATCAAAATCTTTAGCGTCATAAACTTTTTGTGGATAATTGATAAAAACAAATAAGCCGATAACAATTAATAAAAAGACAAAAATAAGCCATTTTTTCATTGCATCACCAATAAAAAGTATAACATTAAAACTAACTAAAAGCAACTATTCTTCTTTTTTATCTTCCTTAAACACAGCGTCTAAATCCGGTTTAGTTTGATTTAAATAAGGTTCTGTGCCTTTAATAAAATAAAATAGTTTTTTCTTTTTATCTTCTTCATTAGCAATTTCTCCAGTAATTGGATTGACTAAAACTCCTACAACATTATCTGGAACATCATACCAATGAGCTTCTTTATCTTTCAAATAATTTTCCATGGTTTCAATCCAAATTTCTTTGTGATATTTATTATCTTCATTACTCAAATTTCTATTATCATCATACCCATTCCATATTCCTACTACTACATCTTTATTATATCCCATAATCCACAAATCTGTATTAGTAGTGCCCGATTTTATTGCATACTTATTTGTTATTCGTGGTAATAAACTAATAATAGTAGGATAATTATAATCGATAAAAGCACTATCATAAGTATAAGTTAACATCTCATTTAAAATAAAAGTTATACTAGAATTTAATACATTTTCCTTTTGATCCTTAAATTCATACAAAACATTTCCTTTACTATCTTCAACTTTTCTAATAAAATGCCCTTCTACCCTATTTCCTAAATTAGCAAAAGCAGAATAGCCAACCATCATATCCATTAAACTTATTTCCTCAGTACCTAAAGCCAAAGAAGGAACAGCTTGTAATTCATCATTTATTCCCACTCTATTAGCCATATTAACAAGCATATCTTCACCTAAAAACAAATTTGTTTTAACAGCATAAATATTATCAGAATAAGCAATAGCAGCTCCCATAGAAATTGGACCATCGGCATACTTATCATTATAGTTTTTTGGAGTATAACTTTGATCGTTAGAAAAAGTAAAAGTAGTTTTTTCACTAGTAAAAGAAGAAGAAGCCGTAAAACCACTTTCCAAAGCTAAATAGTATAAAAACGGTTTCATCGTTGATCCAACTTGTCTTTTGGAACTAGTTGCTCGATTAAACTGTGAAACAGAATAATCCTTTCCCCCAACTATAGCTAAAACTGAACCATCATTAGGATCCATCATCATACCAGCCACTTCAATTTCTCCACTATCTTGCATTTGTTTTTTTACTGAGGTTTCTAAACTTTCTTGAGCTTCTTTATCCAAAGTTGTATAAATCTTTAAACCACCAGTTTCAATAAGAGAACTAGGTATCCCTGCAATCTCTGTTAACTCATTAACAACGGCATCTCTAAAATAAAATAAATAATCAAGATTATCATCATACATTTTACCAATATAACTCAAATTAGTATTATAAGCTAAATCAGCCTCTTCTTGAGTAATAATATCGTTTTTAACCATTAAACTAAGAACAGTATATTGCCTTTTCTTTGCTAACTCTTCATTAACTAAAGGTGAGTAATTAGAAGGAGATTGAGGAATTCCTACTAGCATACTTGCTTCTGCTAAATCAAGTTCACTAGCACTTTTTCCAAAATAATAATGAGCAGCATTCTCAATGCCAAATACCCCACCATAATTAATTGTATTTAAATATCCTTCTAATATTTCGTCTTTAGAATAATGAGTTTCTAATTCAAAAGCTAACATTGCCTCATCGATTTTTCTTGACCAAGTTTTGTCAAAATTCAAAAATAAATTTCTAGCATATTGCTGAGTAATAGTAGAAGCTCCTTCCTTCATATCTCCACTCACAATATTAGTGCCCACTGCTTTAGCAATTCTTAAATAATCAAAACCAAAATGATCATAAAAAAACTTATCCTCTGTACTAAGTGTAGCACTTATAACATAATCACTAATCTCATCTAAACTAATCCAATCTTTTCCCTTATTAAGAAATGGCTCATCATTCTTATCAAATAAATAGTAAGATTGTGATTTATTAATTTCTGGTTTTGGTGTAAATAGACAATAAATATATAAACAAACATGAGCTCCTACAAAAATTAATAAAAATATTCCTAAAATTTTTCCAACTTTTTTTGCTATTTTCAATATAATCACCTTAATTCCATATAAAATAAGCATTATTTGTCATCTATAATTATGTTTTACAAAAAAATTAAAAATATAAGTTTTATTTTTATTAATATTATGGTATAATCTCTAATGAATTTAGTTTGGTGGTGAAAATATAAAAATAAGAATAAAAGGATATTTAAAATCTATAAATGATAAAGAAGAACAAAAAATAGATTTAATTGGCATAAAAAATAATAATAAAATCCAATATATAATGGAAGATATAACACATAAAATAAATATAACTGATGATAATATAATACTTATAAGAGAAAATAAAGAATTTAAAAATACCCTAATATTTTCTTTAAAAAATAAAACAGTTGCAAGTTATATACTAAAAGAAAATAATCTTGCACTAGATATTAATATAAACACCAAAATAATGGAATATACAGACAATAAAATAACTATTAAATATGAAGTAGTTGAATCAAACGAAACATATGAATTTCAAATAGAAATGGAGAAGATGTATGAGCATTAAAAATGAATTAGAAATAATTGTTAAAAATACAATTAATAAATTAGAGATTGATGAAGAAGTAACAATAGAAATACCTAAAAATAAAGATAATGGTGATTATTCAACAAATATAGCATTAAAACTAACAAAAAAGTTAAAACAAAACCCAATGGAAATAGCAAATACAATAATAAAAAACATAGATAATAATAACATAATAAAAAAAGTTGAAGCAATTGCACCAGGTTTTATTAACTTTTATATTGATGAAGACTATTTATTGGAAAAATTAAATGAAATTTTGGATAAAAAAAATAATTATGGTAAATCTAATTATGGACAAAATAAAAAAATAAATTTAGAATATGTGAGTGCTAATCCAACAGGA
Organism: uncultured Bacilli bacterium; assembly: GCA_944358825.1. GTDB lineage: Bacteria > Bacillota_I > Bacilli_A > RF39 > UBA660 > CALVVX01. Next base: position 11,908 of record CALVSA010000009.1, on the reverse strand, counting down.
CTACTCCATATAGGACATTGTCGCGGTGCAACTTATGGTGATAATCTAGCTAGAATCTTAACTTTTATTGGTTATGATGTAACAAGAGAATACTACGTAAATGATGCCGGCAATCAAATGAATAATCTAGGTATTTCCATCAAAGAAAGATATAAAGAATTATGTCATCAAAGTTGTAATATTCCAGAAGATGGTTATCATGGTAAAGAAATAATTACGCTTGCTCAAAATATATACGATAATTATCAAGATAAGAAATTAAACGAAGATATTGAATTTTTTAAACAAGAAGGCTTAGAACATTTACTTGATAAAATAAAAAAAGATCTAGATATGTATCGCACTAATTTTGATGTATTTACAAGCGAACAAAGTCTATATGATAATGGAATGGTAGATATAGTATTAGACCGACTAAAAAAGACAAATAAATGCTATATAGAAGATAATGCTTTATGGCTTAAAACAAGGGACTATGGCGATGAAAAGGATAGAGTGTTAATAAAAAATGATGGAAATTATACATATTTTTTGCCAGATATAGCATATCATATGGATAAATATAGACGTGGCTATGAAGAAATGATTGATGTATTTGGATCAGATCATCACGGATATATCAACAGACTAAAATCAGCCATAACTATATTAGGAGAAGATCCAAGCAAACTTGATATAAAAATATTACAAATGGTAAGACTAATAAAAAATAACGAAGAAGTAAAATTAAGCAAAAGAACTGGAAAGACATTAACACTAACTGACTTAGTTGAAGAAGTAGGAATAAATGCTACTAGATACTTTTTCTCATCAAAAAGTCTTGATAGCCAAATGGATTTTGATCTTGATCTAGCTACTAAACAAAGTAATGAAAATCCTATTTATTATATTGAATATGCAAACGCTAGAATATGTTCAATCTTAAACAAATATCACAAATATGATAAAAAAATAGAAAATTATCGAAACATAAAAGAAATAGATACATATATTATTTTGAAAAAACTATATGAGTTTGAAGATATCGTTATCAGTGCTGGTAAAAATAAACTACCACATCTAATTGCAAATTACGTTTATGAATTAGCAAGTTTATTTCATTCATACTATGCTAAAAATAAAATAATTACTGATAATGAAGAAAAAACACAAGAAAAAATAATGCTAATAAAAGCAATTAAAATTGTTTTAAACAATGCTTTAGATTTAATTGGAATAATACCAAGAGAACAAATGTAGGAGGAAAGAATATGTTAAATAAAATGACAAAAGAAGAATTAGAATTATTATCATATACACGCATTGCAGAATTATATTTAAAAGAAAATAAGACTACCCTATCAACTGCAGATTTATTCAAAGAAGTATGTAAACTACTAGATTTAGGAGATATTGAATATCAACAACAATTACCAGATTTTTTCCAATCATTAACAACATCAAAAGAATTTATTTTATTAAATGATGGAAAATGGGATCTAAAATCAAATCATTCAGTAAAAATAAATATTGATGAAATATATGAAGAAAAAGATGAAGAATTAGGAGAAGACGAAAACGATAATGGAATACCAGATGAATTAGAAGACGAAGAATACGATGAAATCGTCGAAGATGATTATGATGATGATAATGAAGATTTATCAGATTTAACAATTTTAGATGATGAAGAAATAGAAGAAAGGTAATCTTTCTTTTTTTCATACTTTATTACTTTCATCATATATTGTATTAGGTGAAAATATGACTAATAAAATAAAAGTAGGAATACCCAAAGCATTTTTATACTATAGATACAATATTCTATGGGAAAATTTTTTCAAAAAATTAGGTTGTGAAGTAGTAACAAGTCCTGATACTAATAAGGACATAATAGAACAAGGAAAAGAATATTCAATCGATGAGGCGTGTCTATCATCAAAAATATATATGGGGCATGTTTCTTATCTAAGCGATAAATGCGACTATATACTTGTTCCTAGAATTAGTGATTATGGCAAAAATGAAAAAGTTTGTGTTAAATTTAATGGCCTTTATGATGTTGTAAAAAACACATTTTTATTTACAAAGTTTATCGACTATAATATTGAAAAAACAAAACATAAAACAGAATTCATGGGACTATTTAAACTAGGATTAAAATTTAGTAAAAATCCATTTAAAGTCATATATGCATATAAATATGCCAAAAGAAAAGAAAGAATTTATAATAATAAAATAAAAATACAACAAGAACTAATACTAAAAAATAAAAAACTAAAAATATTGATAGTAGCACACCCATATAACATATATGATAAATATATAGGAAAACCAATAATAGATTTTTTAACTAAAATGAATATAGACATCTTATATGCAGATCGTCTAGATAAAGAAATATCTATAAAAAACTCTTATAAACTATCCAAAGGATTATATTGGAGTTACTCAAGAGAATTAATCGGAGCAGTAGAATATTACAAAGAAAAAATAAACGGAATTATCTTTATTACAGCCTTTCCATGTGGACCAGATTCTTTAGTAAACGAACTATTAATAAGAAAAATAAACGATATTCCAATTATTAATATTCTAATAGATGAATCAACAGCTGAAGCAGGTTTGCACACAAGATTAGAAAGCTTTATAGATATTGTAAAACAAAAGGAGGAAAAAAATGAATAAAAAAATAACATTTCCTCATATAGGTAATTACTATATACCTTTTTACTATTTAATAACTAACTTATGTAAATGTGAAGTAATAATACCTCCTCCCATTACTAAAAAAACAATTGAATTAGGAAGTAAATATAGCCCTGATTATGTATGTGCCCCATTTAAATATAATTTAGGCAACTTTATAGAAAGTATTGAAAAAGGCGCTAATATTGTATTACAAGCCGGTGGAGGATGCCGTTATGGATACTATGCTGAATTACAAGAACAAATATTAAAAGACTTAAATTATGATATTGAATTTATAAACTTTATTGAAAATAATCGAGTTTCGATAAAAAAAGTATATAAATTTGCTAAAAGATTAAATCCTAAATTAACAAGAATAAAATTTTATTATCACTTAATAAATGCAACTTTAATGATCATAATAATGGATAAACTAGGAAGGTATATGAGAGAATATATTGGATTTGCAAAAAATGATAAAGAATTTGAACAAGTAGAAAAAAATTTATTTAATGAACTAAAAGGAAAAATAAGTATAAATAGATTAATAAAAATATATTTTAAATATAAAAATAAATATAAAAATATAGAAATAAATAAACCACAAGATTGTCTAAAAGTAGGAATAGTTGGAGAACTATATTCAATAATGGAACCATATTCTAGTTGTTATATAGAAAAAAAACTAGCTAAAAAAGGTATTCAAGTAAAAAGATTTACCACTATTACCTATTTACTTCTACAAAAAAAGTATAATATAAATAAACTATTAAAAAAAGGAAAAAAATACCTAAAATACCATCTTGGAGCAGATGGTACTGAAAGTGTAGTATTATCTCAAGAACTAGCCAAAAAAGGCTATGATGGGATAATACACATAAAAAGTTTTGGTTGTACCCCTGAAATAAATGCCATGCCAATTATGGCAAAAGTATCAGAAGATTACCACATACCAATAATTTATTTTAGCTTTGACTCACAAGACAATACCGTTGGAGTAGACACAAGACTAGAAGCTTTTTATGATATGATAGTGGCAAGAAAAGAAAAATAACAAATCGTTATTGTCTTTTTTTATTAAAAATTAAATTTTTTATTGTATCTTAAAAAAATATGATATAATATATAAGTAAGTGGTGATATATATGAGTGAACTAATCATGTGCTTAATATTAATAATAATTTTTATAACAATTTTTTTCTCTTACAAATATTTAGGGAAATTAGGATTAAAATTATCATTAATATTATTAACAATATTGTCTTTTATTATGTCTTTTAAAATAGGACTATTCTTTGGGATAGATACAAACATCAGTGTAATTCCATATGCATCAATATTTGTTCTATTATATATATTAATAGAAAAATATAGCGCACAAGAAATAAAAAAAGATATAACTTTAACTATTAAAACATCAATATTTACAACTTTAATATTTTTAATTTTTATATCTTATACACAAAGTGTTAATGATCAAGTCATAATAAACATAGATCACTTAATAAAATTATTACCAATATTAAGTACTTTTATTATTTTACCATTATCGATTTTACTAACAACTAAATTATATAAATATTTTAATAAAATAAATGAAAATAAATATATAAATATAATCATTTGCACCATTGCATTTGCTTTAATAGAAAGCATAATCCAAAGTATATTATCTTACTTTTTAGTATTAAACATAAATGAAATAATGAATATATCCCTTGCTAATTATTTGTTTAAAATAATTATAATTATAGTATCACTACCATTTATTAATCTAATGATTAAAAAGAAGGTGATATCATGAATTTTGTTTTAATGTTTATAGAAGTACTTTTATCTTTTATCTTTATCTTATTATTTTATAAAAAATATAAAGAAGAAGGACTATACATAATAAGCGTAATATTATTTATTTTATCAATTATCTTTTCACTAAAAAATATTGAAATAATGAATTTAGAAATACCACTTGGTATAATACTACCAACAGTTATGTTAGTAGTAAGCAATATTTTAGTACAAAGAAACGGATTGGACGCGATAAAGAAGTTAACATGTATACTAAGTATTACAGCAATAGTAATAGTAACACTACTAATACTTAGTAGTCTAATAATTCCAAGTAATTATTTATATAATACAAACATAGAGTATCATGAATTAATCAAAAACAACATCAGAACAATAATTGCAACTGCAATTACACCATTAATAGTAATATGGATAAATTCTACAATGTATTATCAATTAAAAAGAGAAAAAAATAACGTCTTTATTAGTAATATATTTACTGCACTAATAATATCATTTATTGATGCAATAATCTTTTCTATACTAGTATTCGCATCATTAATTCCATTAAATGAAATATTTATTATAATTGCTATTGTTTATGTTATAAAATTTATAATAAGTTTATTTGGAACACTAATAGTATATAAAACTAAAAATATAATAACAAAATAGTAGGAGGTAGAAATGAGAACAAGAAAACAAGAACTAATAAGTGATAATTTAAAACCATTTATATGCAAAATAATAAAAGAATCAAGACTAAAATATAACTATTCACTAGAAGATTTAGCCAAAGCACTAGACTATCAAAAAAATAGACAAACACTACATAAATACGAAACAGGAAGTCTTAATATTCCATATGATTTATTCTTTGAAATATGTAGAATATTCAATATTAATAACGATATATTAAAAGAAATACCAAAGACTAAAGAAGAACAAGAAATCTTTGAAAAAAAGATGATTAAAGAATACGTAAATAGTATGCGTACAGATAAAAATCTAACTAAAATCGATGAAAAAATAATAAATACATTTAAAAATGCTTCTTTTGAGGTAACACATCAAAGTAAATTAGCTATTAAAATATTAGATGATTCCATGGAACCCACTTACTATAAAAATGATAAAGTTTATTTTCAAAAACAAAACGAATACAAAACAGGCGATGATATAATAATAGCAACTAAAAGCAATGTTTTATCAGTAAGAAGACTTTATAAATACCCTAAAGGAATAATATTACAAGCTCTAAATCCTAAATATCCAACAATTAATATAAATATAATATCAAATGAAATGATATTAGGAAAAGTAACAGCAATATATCGTGAAATAAAATAAATAAGATTAAATCTTATTTTTTTTCTAACTCTAATAATTTTTCTTTTCTATAAATCCCTCCAGCATAACCAGTAAGCCCACCATTAGCACCTATTACTCTATGACAAGGAACAATAATACTAATAGGATTCTTCCCAATTGCCATACCGACTGCTCTACTAGATTTACAACCTAACTTTTTAGCAATATTACCATAAGTAGTAGTAGAACCATAATGGATATTTAAAAGTTCATTCCATACTTTAATTTGAAAATCGGTTCCTATTAATTTGATAGGAATGCTAAAATTAGGTTTTTCCCTATTAAAATAAATATTTAACCACTTTTTAGTAATAGAAAATATTTCCAGTTCTTCTTTTTTATAACTATTATCAATAGTACTAGCAAAATGTTTTTGATCACAAAACCATAAACCAATTAAATATTCACCATCACTAGCTAATAAAATATCTCCTAAAATACTTTTATATTTACTCACATAATACATAATAACAACTTCCTAACATACAATATATTATAGCATATTTTTTTACAATTTCTTAAACTTATGATATAATACATATACCAAAAGAGGTGATTAATTTGAATAAGTATAATACACTATTATTTGATCTTGATGACACACTAATAGATAATAGTATTTCTATGCAATATGCATTCCAAACAGTGTTGAAAGTTTTAAATATAAACTATAGTGATGAATTATTTCATAAGTGGGAACTATTTGATATAGTATATTGGGATATATGGCAAGTAGAAAAAGAAAATTTATCACATATCATAAAAGATGATAGAAATACATTTTTAAGAGCAAATAGATTTATACTGTTTTTCAAAAATTTAAATATTAATTATCAACAAGCAAAGAGATTAAATGAAATTTATTGTAAAAATTTAAGTGTTAATATTGTGGAAATAGAAAATGCAAGTAATCTAATAAAAGAGTTAAAACACTCTCACAAAATAGTAATAGCAACTAATGGACCACATCAAACAGCGATTGAAAAAGTAAAAAAAGCAAATCTTTATAAACATGTTAATTATGTAATTAGTTCAGACGAAGCAGGTTTTTCTAAACCAATGCCAGAATTTTTTCAATATTTAGACAAGAAAGTAAACAACTATGATAAAGAAACAACACTGATTATTGGGGATAATTTATCAACCGACATCCTAGGAGGAACAAGACATGGAATTGATACTTGTTGGTTTAACCCTAAAGAAAAAGAACTATCAGATACAATAACACCAACATTTACAATAAAAAAATTAACACATTTAAAAAAAGTGATAAAAAAATAATGAGAGTAATTAGTATAAAAGAACCATATGCTAGTCTAATTAAAGATAAAAAGAAATTTATTGAAACTAGAAGTTGGAAAACCAATTATCGTGGAAAACTATATATTCATGCTTCTTTAGCAAAAATAACTAAAGAAATTGAAAATAATAAAGAACTTATGAAACTAATCGATTCTAAAATGTCATATGGATATATTATTTGTAAATGTGATTTAAAAGATTGTATTTATATGAGTAAAGAATATATAGAAAATATCAAGAAATATAATTATCAAGAATATATATGTGGACACTTTGAAATAGGAAGATATGCTTGGATTTTAGAAAATATTGAAATTTTGGATAAACCAATAAAAGCAAAGGGAAAACTAGGTATTTGGACCTACTAAAAAACTTTGCTTTTTTTAGTATAAATCTTTGTAAAAATATTACTTTTGTTAATTTACATCTTAAAATATACATGATATAATGTATACGGAGGTTATGGTATGTTAGGAAAAGAAGGAATAAAAAAAGAATTAAATCGTGGAATATATGTTGATGATGCTAAAAATAAGTTGGGAGAAAACTACATTTTAGTAACACTTGGCGATTCTCTAAAAGTATATGATGAGTCAATATCAATATTAGACGTAAAAAAAGAAAATAAAACAAAGACACTTCATATTCCAGAAGAAGGATTAATGATTGAGGCTAATAGACTATATTTAGGAAGAACAAACGAATATACAAAAACAAAAGGCTATGTTCCCTTACTTGCAGGCCTAGATGAACTAGCAGCCCTAGGAATAGAAATTCATATAACTGCTGGTTTTGGTGATAATGGTTTTGAAGGTACATGGACATTGGAAATATCATCTACATGCCCAACTATTTTGTATCCAAATATGCCAATTGGAAAAATATATTATCATCCATTAATTGGAGATCCATCAATTGAATATAAAGGTAAATACTTTGGACAAGTAGATGAGACTGCTTCTAGAATCAACACAGAATATACTAAAAAACTAGTCAGGGGGAAAAAATAATGTTAACAAATGATGAGATAAAAAAACAAATAGAAAAAAATAATATAACAATTACTAATTTAGGCCACAATGCTCTAGAGAAACCTAACAGTTGCATTGTTAGTATAGAAGATTATCTATATACATTTGATTACATGGTAATTGACACTAAAAATAAAGATAAATATATGCAAGAAATATCAACAGGAGCTGTGGATACATTAAAAAAAATAAAAATAGATAAAAACGGTACATTACTAGAACCACATAAAGTCTATTTAACAAAAACAAGTGAGAAAATAATAACAAATGGTTATGTACCAGTACTAAATGGTCGTACATCCTTATCACTATTAGGACTTAGCATCGAATTAAATAATGGCTTTTGGAATCAACATCATAATGGTCAACTATTAATTACCATCGTTTGTACAAAACCAACAATAATTTATCCTAATATCGAAATTGGTAACTTAACATTTTTCAAAAGTGTCGATGAGAAAAGTACCACAAACGGCATGTTAAGTGGGAAAGAAATAGAAAGACAAATGAATCTTGGAAATATTATAATAACACCACAAGATAACATAGTAATAAACCCTAATTCAGTTAATTTAAGTCTACATAATACATTAGGATACTATATAGATCCAATTATCGACTTAAAAAAAGATAATAAACTCGAAAAAGTAACATTTGATGAAAATGGCATAATACTATCACCAAGTCATACATATGTTGCTAGATCAAATGAGTGGACAGAAACAAAAAAACATATTCCAATGTTAAGTGGAAGAAGTTCACTAGGAAGATTAGGATATCATGTTCATTGTTCAGGTGGCATGGGCTCAATTGGCTATAAAGGATATTGGCATATGGGAGTAAGAGCGACTTCAACAATTAAAGTTTATCCTAATATGAAATGCGCACAAATTTATTACTTTAATCCAGTAGGCCAAATAACAAATAAGTATCAAGGTAGTATGCAAAATATATCATCTGATGAATTAGGAAGTACGTATTATAAGAAGTTATTAAAAAAATAAAATATTACATGAAGTAATATTTTTTTAAAACTCTTTTTTCATATATATTTTTTTAGATAAATAATAAGAAACACTAAATGTTATAATAATAATTAAAGGTACAATTATCATCCAATAATTATTAAATAAAGAAACAACTTCAATTGGAATAGATCCTATATTTCTAGAAATTAATCCAATAATTGCAATTAAGATAAAAATCCCAACAAAAATTACTATTCTACTTTTTTCAATACCAAATTTAAATATCAAAGGATACATAATTGATTGTAGAAAAATAACACTTGCAAAACAACCAAAAGAAGTTAATAAAATATATTCAATATCCAAATTATTATTAATAATACTAATAATTATCCAAATAATCATAGTAATTAATACAGTAAATAAAACTAACAGTAAAGTAGATAAATACTTTGATTTAACAATATTTTCTTTGCCATTAGGAAAAGTAATAGCATAAGCATCCCATTTATTATACTCATCATAACTAAAAGTACTAAAAAATAATATAATACTAATAAAAGCAGGAATAAATATAAAATTACTACTTTCTTCAAAAGATATAAAAATAAGTACAATAAAAATAATACTAACTAATTTCAGATTTCCTTTAATAAGTAGAAAATCTTTTTTTATAAGCCCTAACATTATTTGTCCCCCTTTATCATTAATATCATTAATTCTTCTAATGAAATATTATCAATTACAAAATCTCTGTATTTTTTCTTTATTTTACTTTTATTATTAATAAGAAAATCATAACTATATTTATTCTTCTTATATACTAAATAATCTTCTCTACTAACTTTATTAAAATCATCAATATCACATTTTAATATCCCATAATTATCAACTATTGTATCTTTATTTTCATTTAGTACAAGTTTTCCTTGATCAATAAAAATAATATAATCAGCAATGTGTTCTAAATCACTTGTAATATGTGTTGAAAACAAAATAGTATGTTCTTCATCTTGGACAAAGTTTTGAAAAATATCTAAAACTTCGCTTCTAGTAATAGGATCTAGTCCACTAGTTGGTTCATCTAAAATTAATAATTTAGGATGATGTGCTAAAGCAGTTGCAATTTCTAATTTCTTACGCATTCCTTTAGATAAGTTTTTAATAGTTCTTTTTATAGGCAAATTAAATTTATTTAAAAAATCAAAATATAATTTACTATCCCAATTTTTGAAAATATCACCCATAATTTTATCTATATCAGATAAAGTTAATAATTCAGGAAAAAACATATTATCCAAAACCACACCAATATCTTCTTTAATTATGTTTTCATAATTTATATAATCTTTATCAAAAATTTTAATATTACCAGTATCTATTTTAATAATATTTAAAATACTTTTAATTAAAGTAGTCTTCCCAGCCCCATTTTCACCTATCAAACCAATAATTAACCCCTTTGGTATATTCAAACTAATTTCTCCTAATTTAAAGCCATTATTATAACTTTTAGATAAATTTTTAATCTCAACAGCATTAATCATTTTCTTCACCCCTTAAAATATCAAATAAATTAAAAATATCTCTTTGATCAATATTAAACTTTTTAGATAAATTTATAATTTTAAAAACATATTCTTCAATTTCCTTTTGTGCTTGCTCTTTAGCAAGTTCATTATTTTTGGGTGCAACAAAAGTTCCCTTACCTTGTCTAGAAATGATATAGCCTTCTTTTTCTAATTCATCATAAGCCTTTTTTACAGTCATAATACTAATTTTAATATCTTGAGCTAAGTTTCTAATTGAAGGTAAAGCTTCATCTTCTAGTAACTCATTATTCATAATTTGACTAACAATATTATTTTTTATTTGTTCATAAATTGGAATAGAACTACTATTACTAATAATAATTTTCATCACATCACCATATACACAGTATATAACAGTATATAACATTTGTCAAGCAAAAAGAAAAAGAAATAAAAATTTCTATAAAAAAAACCATTAAAAACTTAATGGTCCAATTCTTTAAACTAGTTTAAAGCATCTTTTAATTTATTTCCAGCTTTAAATCCTGGTACAACACGAGCTGCAATATGAACTGGTTCTCCAGTTTGTGGATTACGTCCTTCACGTGCCTCTCTTTCTTTAGCAGTAAATGTTCCAAATCCTACTAAAGTAACTTTTCCAGCCTTTTTAAGACCAGTTGTAATTCCTTGCAACATAGCTTCTAAAGCTCTATTAGCATCTGCTTTTGTTAAATCAGCTTGTTCTGCAATGAAATCTACTAATTCAGCTTTTGTCATATTTTTATACCTCCATCTTTCATAAGCAATTTCTATGCTTACAACAATAAGATATCACGAAACGGTATTAATTGCAAGTAGTTTTACAAAAAAAGACATTAATATTGTAAAAAAAAGAACATAAAAGTTCTATAAAACAATGGCAATCATATTAGAAGATCCTTTGTTAATTACCTTAGTTAAAGTTTGACCTAGTTTATATCTAATAGAATCAGGCATCATTGATAATTTAGCTTGAATACCTTCTTGTACTATTTCATCTAAACTACGACCAAATATTTCACTTTTCCAAATACTATTTGATTCACTATCTTTAGTTAAATAATTGATAAGTTCCTTACTTTGCAATTCGGAGCCAATAATCGGTTCAAAAGTACTTTCTACATCTACTTTAATCATATGCATAAGAACTATTAAACTGCTGTGATTTGTTTTTTATATAATCGGCTTCTATTTCGGTGCCGA
>CALVSA010000008.1 GCA_944358825.1 uncultured Bacilli bacterium | reverse complement strand
ATTAGTTAAAAATATATCAAATACTTTAGTAGTATTACTATTTACTGTTATACTTCTACCATCTGTATCATTTATATCTATATTATAAGCTAAATCATTATCTCCTGTAGTTGGCTTCATTGTTATATCTATTGCATAAGTATAATATAAAGCTAAACTAATTAATAATAATAAACCTATTACTAAAACAATAATTCCTATTTTTTTCTTATCAATAACCATAATATCTCTCCCTTATTATTTATAAGTAAATTATAGCACAAATATATATTATTATCAATTATATTTTTCTTTTAACTTAAGTTCAATAATATCATCTTCTTTTAATATAGCATCTTTTTCTATATTTTGTTCATATACATAACCATTTCCTTCTATATTATAATCTACATCCATTAAAGTTAATAAATTAAGAGCGTCTTTATAAGATAAATTAGTAAAATCAGGCATTTTTCTATCATAATTATTAGTAAGTAAAATAACTAAATCATTTTTGGTTAAAACATTACCTTTAGAAGGATATTGATCAATTACTTTATTACCATTACCTAATACTATAGTCCTTATATTATTATCATTTAATTTAGCAACAACATCAGAAGTATTCTTACTAATATAAGAATCAATCTCATAAGAAGTATCTATAGTAATAGACTCTTCAATATTTAAATAATTACTAATGTTTTTAACAACATCTTTAACCGCAGGGGCAATATAATTGGTAGTATCTTTTGGTTTCTTTAAAGCCGTATAAATAATTATTTCTGGATCTTCTCCTGGATACAAACCAGAAAACGAATATATATAATCAGTATCCCCATCCATATATTTACCTTTTTCATAATCAAAAATTTGTGCAGTACCAGTTTTACCTATCAAATCATAACCTTCCATATAATAAGGAGCACCAGTAGTATTCTCACTATCAGGAGAAATTACACTTCGCATAAGTTCTTTTAATTTCTCTATTGTCTCGGTAGAGGCAACTTTTTCTTTCTCTTCTTTTTTTGCCTTAAAAGTAGTTTTACCAGTTTGACTATTAACAATTTTATCTATAATATAAGGCTTTAATATAACCCCATCATTAGCGATCGCACTTAATGCTTGAATATGTTGAATAGGAGTTGTAGTAATACCTTGCCCATATCCTGCCGTAGCAGCTTCTATTTGATATTTAAAATCAATACTACCTGCTTGCTCTCTTGCTTTATTAATTCCCGTAACTTCACCAAAACCATATTTTTCATAACACATTTTTAAATCATTTTTATCAATAACAGTCTCTAATATATTAGCAACTGCAATATTAGAAGATAAAGCAAATCCTTTATCATAAGTCAAAGTCCCCCAACCTTCTTTATTCCAATCACTAATGGTTACTTTCTCATCAGTAGTTTCTGACTCATAAGTTTTACTACCAGACTCATAGGTAATATCTCCATCGTAATTACCACTGTCAATGGCACACATATAACTAAATATTTTCATAGTTGATCCTGGTTCATAAGGATTACCTATAATCGGATCTATATATGAAGTCATATTTCTTAAATTAGGATCAAATGATGGAGTTGATGAATAACCTAAAATTGCTCCCGTTTTCGCATCTGCAACTATCATTAAACTCCACTCTGCTTCTGAATCTTCTGCCATTTTTTTAACTGCATTTTCAATAAATAATTCAATTGTATTATCAATAGTTAGATAAATATCATCTCCATCATCTTGTAATTCTACATACTCTCGTCCATTTGCAATTTTATAACCATTTCTATCTTTTTCATAAGTTCGATAACCAGCTTTTCCTGTTAAAATGCTATTATAATACTCTTCTATTCCTAATTCTCCAACCATCATTAAATTTCCATTATCATCTTCTTTATTTACTGTATAGCCAAGTAAATAAGATGCAAAATCTCCATTTGGATAATATCTTTTTAAACTTTTAGTAAAATCAATACCAGAAAGATTCAAATTTTTAATCTCTTCCATTTGTATTTGACTCAAATTTCGACCACCTGGTCCTAATTCTACTTGATAAACATCTTTATTCAATAGCGCTAGTATTTCATCTTTACTCATATTTATATAATTTGATAAAACCTCTGCTGTATGTTCTTTATCTTCTACATGTCTTAACTCTTCACTATCTTTACTACGTTCTTCATCTAAATATGCAATTACTGTATAACTAGCAACTGTTTGAGCAAGTACATTACCACTTACATCTCTTATAGTCCCACGTTCTGGTAAAATAGTCTCCTCTTCGATATTTCTTTGTTTAATAAATGCTGTAATTGTACTATCTTCTACTCTATAATCAACTAAACACAAATAAGATAATCTAATTATAAAAGCACATAACAAAAAAAAGACAACAACTAAAAATATCTTGTTAACTCTAATCTTATTGTTATTAATCTTTTTTTTCATTTAATCACCTACTGTGTAATAGTTTTTATATTCTCATTATTATAAGATAAACCTAATTGTGAAGATATATTATTAATGTTTTCTAAAGATGCCATTTCATTTATCTTCATACTCAAGCTTTGATTTACATTTTCTTGATCTTTAACTTTTAATTTTAATTTTTCAACTTCTAAATTAACTTTAGATAAAGATATTTGACTAAAAATAATACTAACTACTAAAATAACAGACAAAGAAATTAAAGATTTATACATAAATCTATCGAATTTAGAAGTCTTCTTTTTTACTTTCATTATATCACCCTTTTATCTTTTTTGCTACTCTTAATTTAGAACTACGAGCCCGATTATTTTCCTCTAATTCCTTTATACTTGGAGTTATTTTACTTTTAACTATTTCTAAAGTTGGTAAAAATTCATAAGGAATCTCTGGTAGTTTTTTTATTTCATTATCTATTTGACTATATTTTCTAAATATATTTTTAACAATCTTATCCTCAAGAGAATGAAAAGTAATAACCGCGATTATTCCATCTTTATTAAGCATAGAAATAGCATCCTCTAAAGCTTTTTCTAATACTACTAATTCATTATTAACCTCAATTCTAATAGCTTGAAAAACACGTCTTGCCGGATGAACATCACGCATTGCTTTATAAGGAATTGCACTTTTAATTATATCTACTAATTCTAAAGTAGTATCAATTTCTTTATTTTTTCGATATTCAACTATTTTACATGCAATACTATAAGCATATTTTTCTTCTCCATATTTTCTAAATATATCACACAAAGTATCTTTGTCATAATTATTAACAACATAATGAGCATCTAACTTATTAGATCTATCCATTCTCATATCAAGTCTGGCATCATTATGAAAACTAAAACCACGATCTGCTTTGTCTAATTGCACTGAAGATACTCCAAGATCAAATATTATGCCATCAATTTTATCTATATTTAATTTATTTAACTCATTTTTTAAATTAGAAAAATTACTTTTAATAATAACTATATTATTATTATCTTTAAACTTTTCTTTAGAATAATTGATGGCATAATCATCCTGATCAAAAGCGAATAATTTACCCTTTTTAAGCCTTTTTAAAATCTCACCACTATGTCCCCCATAACCCAAGGTAGCATCAACATAAATACCATTATCTTTGATATTTAGACTATTGATAGTCTCTTCTAATAATACACTCTTATGCATAATCATCATCAAATAAGTTTTCAGAAATCTCTTCTAACCTATCTTTTGTATCCTCCATTAATGCATTTAATTTTTCAAGTGCCCAAATTTCCAAGCGATCATCAACCCCTATAATAGCACACTCTTTTTTTATTGAAGCATGCTCTACTAATTGATTTAATAATGTTATTCTACCTTGTTTATCAAATTCGCAGACAGTAGCACTAGATAAAAAGAATCTTTTAAAAGTTCTAGCATCTTTTTTAGTAAAAGAAAGGGTTTTTAACTTATCAACTATTTTATTCCATGATTCCATCGAATAAACATATAAACAACCATCTAAACCTTTAGTAATAACAAATTTACTACCAATTTCTTCCCTAAATTTAGATGGAATTATCAATCTCTTTTTTTCATCAAGATTATGATAATATTCCCCGATTAACATACAATCCCCCACTTTCTTCCACTAAATGCCACTCTACGATAATATTTTATAACTTTTAATATATTTTGTAAATAGATAAACAACAATTTGACAAAAAAAGACGCAATTATCCGTCTAATAAAAATAAAAAAAGAAGAACTACTTTTTAGTAATTCTTACTTTTATTTTAGTTGTTTTTGGTGTATAAGATGCTCTTAAATCTTCACCAACAACAATTACCTCAACTTCATGATCACCTTCAGCATAACCTTTCAAATCAACCGTTGCTTTTATTTGTTCAGCATCAATACCTCCTAAAACAGAGTCCGTACCTTTTACAATAACTGTCGTCCGACTCGAGCTCTCACCAATCGCGACTGCTTTATAATTACTATCTAGATTAATCGTCTCAATTGGTATTTCCGCAATTTCTTTAGTCGTCTCATCATCTAGTGTAATACTAACAACTGCTTTATCCGTTGAAATATCTCTTACACCTTGCGGTTTTTGAATAGTTACATTATATTCTTTATTTTCAGATAAACCTGTAACATCAATCTCTATTGGTACATATTGAAGTTCATCAATAACGTCTTGCTCACCATATACTGTTACCTTACTAACATCACTTACCATTGAACTAATCGCTTTGCCAAATTCTACTGTTCCTTTTGGAATAATCTTAACTGGTAGTTCCTTACTTGGAGATACAATACTAATTGTTGCACTTACTTTATTAGGTACCATCTCTACATCTACCACTTGTCCTTCTTTATCATAAGCAACTAGTTTTACATCATCTAATGTTGTAACACCTGCTTTTGGATCAATAATATTATCGACATCAACTAACGCTTTAACCGTTGATACTTTTTCTAATACATGTTCTGCACCTTTTATAATAATTTCTTTTTGATCTATAGTAACATCTTGAATAGATAATTTAGAATCTAGATGATCTTGATTAATTAAATCAACATCAACCATTACTTGTTTAGAAGCTTTCTGATAAATAATTACTGTTACTGTAGATGGATCTAATTTATAATTAACAGACCCAATTGGACTCTCATAATTTAGGCTTACTTTATGAGTTCCTTCTTTATAATTAGTAAGATCAACTGATACAGTACCAGTAGATAATTGTTTAGCCAAATATAAATCAACCGTTCTACCTATTATTGTTACATCAACTGTATCAGGCAACCCCTCAACTACATAAGATTCTCTATTATAAGTAGCTTCAACTTTTTGATCATATAAAACTTCTGCTGAAGAATCTACTAAAACAATCGATTTACTATCAACTAGGAAAAACAAACCAATTGCCAGTAATAATGATAAAAATATTAAAGTATTTTTCTTAACTAATAATTTTTCTAACCTTCCAGTTCTCTTACTAGTCTTATCAGTAATTAGTAAAACAAACTTTGTAATAGGAGTAATTATTCTCTTATCAATCCACCTACCTATCGCGCGTATAAAAGCACTAATGGTTCTTCCGATATTCTTTATTGCCTTCATTCGTTATCACCACCATCTGTCTCTTCCTCAAATTCATCATCAAGAAGTACTTCTCCTTTTGGTTTTAACTCCTCAATTAACATCATCCTTGCATCATCTAATGATAAATTATAATTAAGAGTGCCTCCAATGGCAATTGATATTTTTCCAGTTTCTTCAGATACAACTAAAGAAATACAATCTGACTCCTCACTAATACCTAATGCTGCACGATGTCTAGTTCCTAGTCTTTTATTAATTTTACCATTAATACTTATTGGAAAAACAGCGCCCGCACTAGTTATTTTATTTCCTTGAATTATTACTCCACCATCATGTAATGGATTTCTTGGGAAAAAGATAGAAATTAATAATTCAGAAGAAATATCTGCATATATTTTTTTACTTCTTTCTATATATTCATTTAAACTAATATCTCTTTCAACTACTATTAATGCTCCAATTCTAGATTTTCTCAAATAATCAACTGCATTCATAATCTCATAAACTAATTTTTCTCTCTCATCTAGTGTCAATACCTTATGACGACCCAACAATTGATTTCTACCAATATGCTCTAATATATTTCTAATTTCTGGTTGAAATATAATAATTAAAGCAAGTGGTCCCCACATAATTACATATTCAAGTAATAAACCAACGGTAACTAAATTGAAAAAATCACTAATTAACTTTATAATTATAACAAACAAAACGCCTTTAAATAATAAAACCATTTTGACATTATTCTTCAAATTTTTAAGCATAAAATATATAAGTAGCCACACTAAAGAAATATCAATTAATTTCTGTAGCATCACCAACGCACTATTCACTGTCATTTTAACACCCTCTTCTAAACTAATATAATTATATCATTAAATTCAAAAAAAAAATACCTCTAATTTTACTTTTTTAAAATTTTTATAAATTTTACAACTATACATAAAATAATACATATAAAAACTATTTGAGAATAATTCCCAAATAGTTTTTTAACGAAATTGACAACATGAACCACATTGTTGATTAGTAACTACATTTTCTTCACTACATGTATAACGTGGTTGATATGTATGTCGATAAATATGATTATTTATTATTC
Organism: uncultured Bacilli bacterium; assembly: GCA_944358825.1. Classification (GTDB taxonomy): domain Bacteria; phylum Bacillota_I; class Bacilli_A; order RF39; family UBA660; genus CALVVX01. The sequence goes on along the minus strand of CALVSA010000008.1, from coordinate 39,691 downwards.
TTGTATTTATAGGGCACACATGTGATTGAGTATTTATGATAAATTTTAATCTCTATTTTTCACGTAAATCTTCAAGTTTCGTTTTACGTATTATTTTTACTAAATAATCATTTAAAATTTAAATGGATTAATGATTATTTTTTATAAGTTAATCCAATAACGCCTTGTTAAAAACTCTTCTTCTTTCTCTTTATTTTTCACTTTATTCTCTAAGATTCCACCACATTTTTCAATAATTTTATATGATCCTACATTATCTTCATCACAAGTAATTAAAACTTTATTTTTTAAACCTATTTTAACTGCCTTTTTTAAAGCTAATTTTAATGCCTTAGTTCCATATCCCATATTCCAATATTTTGGATGTATAGCATAACCTATATTACCACCATACTGTAAAAGCCTAGGAGTCAATTGCGTTCTAATATTAACTTTACCAATAAATTTGTCCTCATCTACTATAAAATATTCATACGATGGAACATAACCAGGTTTTAATTTACTAATGTCTCTATTATCTTTCATTTGTTTTATAATATCAACTTCATCTGGATTTACAAACATCAAGTCATGTTTTTTTATTAAACCTTCAGCACATTTTTTCATAGATTGGTAATATGCTTCCTTATATTCATCTAGATATTTAGCTTCACCCTCTATTAGTTTAATCATAAAATCACCCCAAAAATTTAAGTATATATTATAGTATATATTATAATGTTTATATTAAAATTTTGTATATTATTAATAATAACTTTTTCACAAATTCAATTATAAAAATTACTATATACTAATAATTAAATGTAAAATATATTACTGTTAATATTATATCACATTTTATAAAATAATAATAAATTAATTTAACTTTTTATATAATTATATGTAAATTGCTTATTTTTTAGTAAAATGATATAATTATACAAAACGAGTAATAAGGTGATAAAATGAAAAACAAAAAATGGTATAAATTAGATAATGTTGGCAAATTCTACTCATCAATTGCCGATAAAAATGCTCAAGGAGTCTTTAGATTCTCTGCAAGCCTAAAAGATGATATCGATGAGGCGTTATTACAACAAGCCCTAGATGAGACAATAATTACTTTTCCTAATTTTAACGTTAATTTAAAAAAAGGAATATTTTGGTATTATTTAGATGAGACCAACAAAAAATATAAAGTTACTAAAGAAAACATGCCAATTTGCTTTAAACTATATAAAAGTAGTAATGATTTTTTATATAGAGTATCTTACTATAAAAAAAGAATAAATTTTGAAGCATGTCATATTATAACAGATGGTCGTGGTAGTGTTGAATTTTTTAAACATTTAGTAAGTAATTATATAAAACTAAAATATAAAATAAATACAACTATATTGAGTAATTCCTTTATAGAAAAAGAAGAAGATAGTTTCTTAAAATATTATAAAAAAAATAAAGAAAAAAACAAAATCAAAAACTTTTCCAAAATGTATTCATATAAAGGAAAAAAACTAAAAAATAAAACTAGATATTTAGAAGCACATCTACCACTTAATAAAATATTAGAAATAACTAAAAATTATAATACCACCCTATCAGCTTTAATAATTGGTATTTTAATATATTCTATTAAAGATACTATGAGTGAGACTGATTTAAAAAAATATATAAAAATAGATGTTCCCGTAGACTTAAGACAATATTTCAAATCATCATCATCCAAAAACTACTTTGGTCTAACTTCTATCACTTATAAATTTAATAGTAGAAATGATACTCTAGATGAAATAATAAAAAAAGTAAGCGAAGAATTAAAAAATAATATTACTAAAGAAAAACTAAGTATCAGAGTCAATCAAATGGTAGCTTTTGAAAAAAATATATTTTGTAGATTTACTCCTATCTTTATAAAAAATATTGTCCTAAAAACAATAGATTTATTTACCTCAAAAATGAATACTAGTTGTGTATCTAACTTAGGTATCATATCATTTAATAAAGAAATTGAAACATATATAGAAAATGTAAATATATTAACTTCCACTAATGGTTTTCAATTTAGTCTATGTTCTTTTAAAAATGACTTATCTATTGGAATATCATCTAAATATAAATATAATGAAATAATAAAAAACTTCTGTAATTATTTTTCTAATCAAAATATAGATATGCTAATTAATGTAAGTGAGGTTGATTAAATGAAAAAATGTAATAAATGCAATATAAAATTTAATACAACAGAAACTATCTGCCCTCTTTGTCAAAATAAACTAGAAAAAGAATCTATAGATAAAGTATTTCCTACTAATGTTAGACTAAAAACAAACGCTATTATTTTAAAATGTCTACTTTTTATTTCTCTTGCAATCTCAATAATAGCAGGAGCAATAGAATTATATATATCTAACAATCTATATTATTGTCTTTTTATAATTGGTGGTTTATTTACTAACTATGTATTTTTATATTTTATTTTAAAAAACAAAGAAAACGTCTTAAACTTCTTTGGAAAATGTGGTGTAGTTTTAATACTATTATCTTTAATTTGGTATATAGCCACTAAAAATACAATAATTACTAATTTTATAATACCTTCTATTTGTATATTTGAATTATTATTTAATTTAATTACATTTATAGTTTTAAAAAGAAATTATGTTGTAAATTATTTTAACTTAATCGTATTAAATGTCCTATTATTAATAGTACCTCTAATACTAATATTATTAAATTGTACAACATTTAACCTACTATCTTATATTTGCTTTATTCTAGATATAATAGTATTAATTGGATTAATTATATTTTATTTTGATGATATAAAAACAGAACTAAATAAAATATTTAATATATAACTTATTTTTTAGTTAAAAAATTATTTTGTTAAGTTTGGTTGTAATAAAAAATGCTAACTTACGTTACCATTTTTTATAATTACCTCGTTCATTAAACCAATCTACCCCATAAGCAACCTAAATAATGTAATCATCTACATTATTTTTATTATTATTTTAAACTCAATCACTAATTATCATAAACTTTTACATAAACTGTTTACTAATTATAAATAATACAATAATAACTAATATTAAAACACCCGCTATTATTAGTAATTTCTTTGGATTTTGTTCCATATCGTCCCTCCTTAATATTTACTTAATTTTAACATATTTATAAATATTTGTATATACAAAATATCATAATTTATATTAAAAAAATACATACTTAATTCAAATACTATAGATTATTTTTTCTTTTAATGATATAATTAGCACAACAAAACAAACATTAACTTATCTAATTTCAAACAGAATTACAAAAAATTATATTACAACATCTGGCTATTTTAAAAATTATGAAATATATAATTCACAAAAAAATAAAGTATAATAAAAATGTAACTAATACAGCATACAAATTAATTTATACTTATGAAGTTGCCGGCAAAGAATAAAACAGACTGTGGAATTTATATACTACAGGAATTTTTGATAAAGTTAAAATTAATATCCTAGGACTCTACATTGGAATTGTATTTTTTATAATTGGAATTGGTATTATTGCTTTTCAAATGGGAACAACCTCATCACTTAAAGAAACAATTAAAGCAATGGGCTTTTGGTTTTTAATTCCTGTTATGTTTATTATTGTAGGAAGCTTTCAAACAATTAAATGCCTATTTTTCGAACGTATAAAAACAAACAGAAATATTATAAACAACTAAAAATAAATATATAAATAGGAGGCTTTATTATGACAACTGAAACATTAAAACAAATAATTAAGCAGATTAAAAAATATGAATTAACTGAAATATTTTCTGATACTCAAGAATTTAAAAAATGGGTTTCAAAATTAAATAATACTCAAATAAATAATTTTCTTGGTTTGGATATAGATTTAGAAGAAATAAGAAAATTAAGATATTTATTAATTAATGATAATTTATTAAACTCTCAAGATTATAAACAAAAAGTTACTGCAATTTCGACATTAAAAAATGGCGATGGATGCTGGCATTTATTTAGTGTTATATGTAATCCAAATTTCTTAAACAGTAAAAACTTTTATAAAGATATAAAAATGCTAAGTAAAGCAGATACTGCTAGATATGGATTATGGATATTAGGAGAAGATACTTTTATAAATAGTAAATATCATGATGAAGATTTAAAATTACTGGTTGAAACCCATGATACAAATAAAGACAACCCTCTAGACTTTGTAGTATCGGATGCTATTGCAACAGTTGCTAGTAATATTGATTCTATTAAAAGTCCACATCATCGTGCTGATATGAAATTAATGGCAACTGTAGGCAGTGATTTTCTACAAACAAGTCATTCCTATCCAAAACACAGTTTAAATAATTTAGCAATCGATAAAGTGTCTTTAACAGATAAATATCATTCTGAAAATATGCAAATATTAATATCAAACCCAATCGCAAGTGAATTTTTATATATAATTATGACTGATATTAATTTTGTTAAAGGTAAAAACTATCGTAAAGAAGTAGAAGCTTTAGCAAATGCAAAAAGTAAAAAAACAGCAAGAGCATTATATTATTATATAGTTAATCCAGAGAACAAATATTTAAGTGATATAGACTTTTTAAAAGATTGTAAATTTGATATAGAAGATGCATATATTTCAAATATAAATAATGTTGCTGGTAATAATGATCCAAATTATTTAAAAAATTTAATTAAAATAAACCAAATCGATGATAAATTTGTTATGCACTTTGTTTCCCTTTTAATGAATTCTGATTTTATAAATACTCCATATAAAGATTTTGATTTAAAATTACTACAAAGTATTTCTAATAAAGCTATCTTTATGGATCTGTATAGATTAATGACTAATAAGACATCATTAAAAAATAAACACCATAGAAAAGATGCAGTTATTATAAGTCAGTGCAATATTGAAGGAGTTCGTGATTTATTATTGGAAAAAGCTTGCAATGAATATAGTCTAAATAGTATTAATCATGAATTTGATATGGATTTTATTTCTAGATTGCATTTAGATTCCATTGCTGAAAAAATATACTTTGAAATATATTATTATTTATTTAAACAAAAAGGAATTGATGATCCTGAACATAAAGAAAAACTAGAAAAACTTTTACAAGGCAAATTAGTTGAAAGAAATAGTAATTTATATAGTTATTTAGATGATAAAAGTTCTCAAATCATCAAATCAACACCTACTCTAAATTTTAAAGCTAAAACTAAAATACTAAATTTATTAAAAAAATATAAGTAAATAAGATGATTTATTGCTCAAAATCATCTTATTTTTTTCAACTCTCATTATTTATTATTCTTTCCCTACCCTAATCTATTATTAATTTTATTTTTTATTTCATAGTTCCAATCCTGAAAAGTTAACAAAATAATTACATAAATTTGTATTAATTTCAGAAAAATGATATAATACAAGTATGAAACGGAGGAAACAATATGAAATTGCCAACAGATGAAAAAGAAAAATTAGAGTTTTTAAAATACTTATATGACTACTGCGTAAGTGCTAATTGGAACAAAGAAAAAATGGAACAACTTGCAAAACAATTAGATACAAATATTGGTCATATAAAAAGAAATGCGATTGAATATGCTTATAAAATTATGAGTCGCAATGAAGTAAAACAATTAGAAGCCAAAATAAGAGAAATAAGAAAAAAAGAAAAGGAAGTTAGTGTCCCTTCCCTATCAAAAATTAATCCTATTTTATATCAAACAAAAGGAAAAAATACTACTAAACTATGGGAAGATGAAGATGACAAACAAATTGTATTAAAAACTATTTATAATTTTTGTGAAGAAAATAATTATGATGCAAACAAAATAAAAGAATACGCTAAATGGTTAGGAGCAAACATAAATACTATAACTATTTCTGCCAAAGAGTATGCTACTAAATATTTAGGCTTAACACTAGAAGAATATAGTGATAAAAGAGTTCAACATGCAGTTATAAAATCCAAACAAATTGCCAAACAAAATTCTAATATTGCCAATGCTTATGAAAAATTATTAAAAGCTAACAACCTAGAAGAGATAAAAAGTATAATTGAAAATTCTAATATTGAAATAACTAGATTATCTAAAGATGTAGCAGATTTTGTCAATTCTTATAAAAACGGCGATGAATTAATTAAGCAACTTTTAGTAAAAAAAATGAATATATATAAAGAATATTTAAATAAACAAATCACAGTACAAAAAGAAAAAGAAAAAAATGAATTATTACCTATTGCAAATAATATTTTAGAAAAATTTATAAATTCTAATGAAATAATACCTGTTTTTTGTAAAAACAACAACATAAATAAAGCAACTTTTAATAAATATCTAAATTTAATTAAAGAAAAAAATCCTCCCCTTTACAACTCTTATATAAAAAAAATAACTGAAATACAAAAGAAATGGTATAGTTATAAAGTTAAACAAATAAGACAAATAATTTCAGGTTTAAAAAATGGTATAGAAATAAATGGACAAATTAAAAAATTTGATTTAATAGATTATTACTCTATAACTAAAACGTCTATAAATGAAATGTTACAAATAGCTAAAGATAATGTTACACAAAAAGATTTTGATTTATTTAATAAGTTTGCCAAACAAAATGAAAGGAATACTGAAACTAACACAAAAGATATTAATCAAATAATGAACCAAAAAATTATGATAAGTTATGAAAAAGATAAAAATAACGAACCTATTCCCGGTACTGAAGTTATAGTTAGCAATGAAGATAAACAAAAAGTAATTAATTACTTAAGATATAAAAAAATTCCAATAAATCTAAAAACATATAGTTTAATGTATAAAAGATATATAAATGGTGAATTAGAAATAAAACAAGATAAACATAAATAATAATGGATATTTATATCTGTTATTATTTTATACTAGAAGCAATTTAACTCTACTCATTACATAAAATTCAAAATTATTATATTAGTAACTATTGTAATATATTTTCTAGTTTTTTCCTTAAACCATATCAAAAATATCCTAATACTTTAATGTAAATGTTAAAATAAAATGTAGGAAAACCGACATTTAAATTTGTCATAATCCTACATTTTATTTTAACATTTACAATATTTAGTTTTTTTCAAGTGGGAGTATGGAAAAAAATAGTGTTATATAGTATAATTTTATTAGTAATCATTGCTTTATTAGGAGGGGTGTCGATGGATTTAAAATCAACTATAATAAATAAAATATTAGGTATGAATAAAAGAAAATTAGGGATTATTGTAATTATTGTTTTTGTATCAGTACTAATCCTGTTTCCTTTTATTGATACAAACTTTTTTTACTCTAATAGAATTAAAAATAGAATAGATATTTTGCAAAAAATTACTGAATTAGATATGGATAAGATAAATCAAAATGAGAACTTAATGAAGGAATATAATAGTATTGTAAAAGAAATTAATGAATCAGATAATAATTACATTAACAAAGTTTTGAATAATAATGAAAATGATCATACAATTGGAAAATTTATAAGTGGTGGCATACTATGGTGGTTATTAGGCATAGTAGTTTTGTTCTTTTATAATAAATTTAATAAAGAAAATAGTATTAAAGGTAAGAATTTGGGGTTAAGAATTGGTGGATTTATATTATGTATAATTATAGGTGGATTATTAGGTGTTATTTGTTCCATCATTCCAACTATATTTAATATTTGGGTAAATTATATAATTATTCCTATACTTATTCTTATATTAATGGTTTTGTTATTATATAAAACTACATCTAATAATTAAAAGGAAGGTGTTATTATGTTAGATTCTAATTTTAGTCAAATAATTGAAATGATTGAAAAAAGGAAAAATAATGCTTATAGAAAAGTAAATGAAGAAATGATTTTACTGTATCTTGAAGTCGGGAAGTTTCTGTATGTTATGAAAGAAAATAGTAGTTATGGAGATAAAATTACAACTAAAGCAGCAGATTTTATGAAAAATAATTATCCTGCTATTAAAGGTTTTACCAAAAGAAATATAGAAAGAATGATTCAGTTTTATATTACTTATAAAGATGATGAGATTGCGACACCACTGGTGACGCAATTGTCATGGACAAATAATTTACTTATTTTAAGTGGTGCTAAAACCAAAGAAGAAAGACATTTTTATTTACAATTATCTATTAGAAATAATTATTCTAAACGCGAATTAGATAGACAAATTACCTCATCATATTATGAAAGATACATGCTTTCTGATGGTAAGCAATTGCCAACAGTAACGAAAACTATTGATGAAGATGATTATCCTAATACAAAAATTTTAGATACTTATAGTTTAGAATTTTTAGATTTACCTAGCGAATTTTCGGAAAAAGATTTAAAAAATGCTATTATTAAAAATTTAAAAGATTTTATATTAGAAGTTGGTAAAGATTTTACTTTTATTGGAGATGAGTATAGAGTTCAGGTTGGAAACCACGATTTTTTCATTGACTTGCTTTTTTACAATAGAGAATTATCCTGTTTAGTGGCATTTGAATTAAAACTAGGGGAATTTAAGGCAGAATATTTAGGAAAAATGAATTTATATTTAGAAGCATTAGATAGAGATGTTAAAAAAGAGCAAGAAAATCCTAGTGTTGGTATTATTTTATGTAGCTCCAAAGATAAAGATGTTGTGGAATATTCATTAAGTAAAAATATGTCTCAAACTTTAATTTCTGAATATAAACTAAAATTGATTGATAAGAAATTATTAGAAACAAAATTAAAAGAAATGAAATCATTAATTGAAAATAATGAATAAATTCTCTTGATGTAAATAACAAAAAGAAGTAAGTAATACACTTACCTCTAATCATGGATATATATCATTTACACAGATTTCTATACAAATTCAAAAGATGATGAATAAATTATCGTCTTTTTATTTTTTTAACTATTTATCATAAATAACTTTTTCTAAATATCTTAATAATTTTTTCTCTAGAGCCAATATGCTCTTTCCAGTATATTTGCTCTTGCTTATGCCAATAATCATTAAAAAATGGATTATTTTGATTTAGAGAATGACATTCTCTAAATAATGGTAGAACGAATCCATATTTAATAGAATTTTTTCTATTACGACCGCCGAATATTTCGTGAAGATCGTCTTTTTGAGATTTCCTATAATAGAAAACTTACGAGAGTATGTTTTCACTGCTGACTAGGACATAAATTTTAATTTGTCCTCACACATATTTAAGGTTAACTTTTGAAGAACTGCTTGTTTTGCAGTTATATTTTTTTAACTAGATTTATATAAAATAAAAACTTACGAACTTTAATTAGTCCGTAAGTTGTATTCAAATGGAGCAAATGACGGGAATCGAACCCGCATCTCAACCTTGGCAAGGTCGCATACTAACCATTGTACTACATCTGCACACATTTGTAATTATATAAAAAAAATTAATAAAAATCAATAGTTTTTAATAAAAATCTCAAAATATAGTGTATAATTATTTAGAAGGTGATATAATGTTTGAAAATTTAAGTGATAGATTACAAGGAGTAATACATAAAATTAAAGGTTATGGAAAAATAACAGAAGATAATATTTCAGAAATGATGAGAGAAATAAGATTATCTTTACTAGAAGCTGACGTTAACTATAAAGTTGTTAAAGAATTTACAAACAATGTTAAACAAAAAGCCTTAGGTGAAGAAGTAAATAAAAGCCTATCTCCAGGAGAATACTTTGTAAAAATTGTTAAAGATGAATTAACTGAATTACTTGGTGGAGAAAAAAGCGATTTAACAATAAAAAAAGATTTAACAATTTCTATGCTAGTTGGATTGCAAGGTTCAGGTAAAACTACTACAATTGGAAAACTTGCTAATTACCTACGTAAAAATCATAAAAGAAAACCCCTACTCGTTGCTTGTGATATATATAGACCAGCAGCCATTGATCAATTAGTTCAAATAGGAAAAGAACTAAACATTGAAGTTTTTGAAAAAGGAACTACTGATCCTAAAATAACTGTTAAACAAGCCTTAGAATATGCTAAAGAAAATGGGTTTGATTATGTATTAATAGATACTGCTGGAAGATTACATATTGATGAAAAACTAATGGATGAATTAAAAGATATCACTGAAATTGTTCATCCCGATGAAACCTTATTAGTAATCGATGCTATGATGGGACAAGATGCTATTAATGTTATTGAAGGGTTTAATAATTCCTTATCATTAACTGGAGTAATACTTACAAAATTAGATGGAGATACTAGAGGTGGTGTTGCCCTATCCGTTCGTCATCTAACAAATATTCCAATTAAATTTATCGGTATTAGTGAAAAACTAGACGGACTTGTAGAATTTCATCCAGATCGTATGGCTTCAAGAATACTTGGTATGGGAGATATTTTGAGTATCGTTGAAAAAGTTGAAAGTGAAATAGATGAAAAAGAAGCCATGAAAACAGCAAAAAAAATGACAAGTGGTAATTTTGATCTTGAAGATTTTTTAGAACAATTAAATCAAATAAAGAAACTAGGGCCACTAGAAAACTTAATAAAATTACTACCAGGTGCCAAAAAAATGGGCTTAAATAATGTCAATATTGATCCTAAAAAAATGGCACACATAGAAGCCATTGTCCTATCAATGACAAAAGAAGAAAGAAAAAATCCTGCCATCCTAAAAGCAAGTCGCAAGCAAAGAATTGCAAACGGATCAGGAACAACTGTAACAGATGTCAATAACCTATTGAAACAATTTGAAGAAATGAAAAAAATGATGAAGTTAATGCAAAATAAAAATTTTAAAATGCCATTTTAAATTTTCACCTATTTACTTCCAAATTAGACGTTTATATTAGTTACTAATTAAAACGTCTCATATTATAAGGTAGATAGGAGGAAGTTAAATGTTTTGTAATGATGAATTCAGACAAGATATGCCATACGGTTTAGATAATGATATTGATATAAACATAACTAATCAAAATGTAAATACCAATACTAATACTAACGAAATGATGGGAGGATATGAAATGGGAGGATATGCTCAACCTATGATGTCAGCTCCAATCATGGAAACTCCAAGAGAAAGATGTGTTTATCGCAATATTCTTCATGAAGTTCCTCATGTGTGATAATTTATGATAGACCAAAAAACATTAGAGAAACTAAATATAAATGAAAGGCTTTTTGATAAGAATGTCTTTTTTTATGGTATAATGATTACAGAGGTAAATATTATGAATGAATTTGAAAAATACTTAAAATCGATTTTAAATAACATGAAAGATATAAAATATGGATTTGCAGATAAAGACAAAAATATATATCCTGATGATGAAAAAAATTGGGATAATAATTTCCAAACAAAATATTTTTTACAAGCACCAAAAACATTAATAAAGACAAAATATGGAGTTTGTTGGGACCAAGTTGAACTAGAAAGATATTTTTTAGAACAAGAAAATATTAGATATAATTCGTATTTTATAATTAATTATGATGGAAAAATCTTCCCTACACACACATTTATTATAGCTAATGACGAAACTAATTACTATTGGATAGAACACTCATGGGAACCACATCGTGGAATACACAAATATAAAAGTTTAAACGAAGCATTACTTTCTGTTAAAAATAAATTTGATAATATGATTAAAAAAAAATACAACATTCATAATGATTACACGACAATTTATGAATATACAAAACCAAAATATAATATAACAGCAAATGAATTCTTTAAACATTGTGAATCAGGTAATAAAGTAGAAAACGCTTCTATAAGAGATATAGAAAGAATATAAAAATATTCTTTTAAATAATACTATAATTGGAAGTTTTTTGATAACTAAAAATGAAAATTGTTTACTATTAGATGAAATATTTATTGAAAAACAATACAAAAATAAAGAAATTGAGACATCAATTATTAAAGATGTTCTATCTAAATCAAATAATAATGTATATTTATGGGTATACAAAGATAATATTAAAGCAATTAATTTATATAATAAACTAGGTTTTAATGTAAAAGAAGAAACAGATAGTAGATATTATATGGAATATAAAGTAGTTAACAAAAATAGAAAGCGAGATGAATTATGAATATAAATAAAATTAAAAATGAATTAATTAAACAAAAAGAATCTAAATTTAAAGGAAATATATATCATTATTCACAAGTTTATTTTGCTTACAATTCAAATAAAATTGAAGGTAGTAGATTAACTAGTGAGCAAACTGAAGCAATATTTGATACATCTTCATTTATTCTTAAAAGTGATGATTTAATCAAATTAGATGATTTAACTGAATCTAAAAATCATTTTAAATTATTTGATTATATGTTAGATAATGTAGATGAACTATTAACTAAAGAGATGATAATTGAAATGAATAAGATTTTAAAGAGAAACACTAGTGATGAAGAAAATCCTAGATATAACGTTGGTGGATTTAAAGTTGTTCCTAATATAATAGGTGTAGTTAATATTATTAATACTACGGCACCAGAAAATGTAGAAGAGAAAATCGAAGAATTATTAAATGAATATAATTCTAAAACTAACATTACTTTAGAAGATATTGTTGATTTTCATTTTAAATTTGAGCGTATACATCCCTTTGGTGATGGAAATGGTCGTGTTGGTAGAATAATAATGTTTAAAGAATGTTTGAGAAATAACATTATGCCATTTATTGTATTAGATGATGATAAACCTTATTATATGAGAGGTTTAAAAGAATATGAAAATGATAAAATGTTCTTAATTGATACTACCCGTCACGAACAAGATTTATACGAAAAAATATGTGAAGAATTATTAGATTTTGAAATAAAAGAAAATAATTAAAAAATTGAACATCCTACAAAAATAATTGATTTATTAAATGTAGGATGTTTTTATATACTTTAATATCTTATAAAATAAGAATGATACAAAAAAATATGATTAAAATAATAATCTACAAAGAGTCAATACCTATAAGTAATACTAAATTAATGTGTAATGTGGTATTTACACGATTTAGTATTACTAAAACTAATAATTTATCCATAAATTTAAATGAGGTGCGAAAGTTATGGATAAATACAAAATAAATTTTATTTTTAATAATGAAAAAAATATAAATGATATTATTATTAAAACTTTAAATAAAGAATTAAAAAAATATATTCAAACGATTTGTAAAAATAAAAAACATGAGATAACATCACCATGTACGCGATTTTCTCTTAAAAATAAGGGAGGTAAAATTGATGTTACTTAAGATTGTAAGTGAAATTTATAATGTAGGTTTATATATAAGGTTATCAAAAGAAGATGGAGAAAAACGCGAAAGCGAAAGTATAACTAATCAAAAAAGTTTATTACTTCAATATGTTAAAGAAAATAATTTAAAAGTATATGATATTTATATTGATGATGGATTTAGTGGAACAAATTTTGATAGGCCCGCTTTCAAAAGACTTATTAGTGATATTGAATCTAAAAAAATAAATATGGTTATTACAAAAGATATGTCTAGATTAGGTAGAGATTATATTGGAACAGGAGAACTTGTAGAAAAGTATTTTCCATCCAAAGGAGTTAGATATATAGCGCTAACGGATAATATAGACACATATCTAGATAATTCTAATAATGATATTGCACCATTTAAAGCAATTATGAATGATATGTATGCCAAAGATATATCTAAAAAAATTAAGTCAAGTTTAAGAGCAAAACAAAAGGAAGGAAAATGGGTCGGAGGAAGAACTCCTTTTGGATATGATCAGGATAAAGATGATAAAAATCATTTAGTTATTAACGCAGAACAAGCAATCATTGTTAAAAAAATATTTAATATGAGTTTAGAAGGATTATCTTATTTTAAAATAGCTAAAAAATTAACTGAAGAAAATGTTAAAACTCCAGCACAGTATTATAATTTTGAATGGAAAAGTCACTACAATTTAAATTATGGACAGTGGCATGCTAAAACAATTCAAGATATTTTAACTAATAGAAACTATACCGGAGATTTAGTTCAGAATAAAAGAAGTAAGATAAATTATAAAATTAAAAAAATTGTAAAAAATAATCCTAATGATTATATAGTTGTAAAAAATACGCATGAAGCAATAATTGATAAAGATATATTTGATGAAGTACAAAAAAAACTTCCAAAAAACGTAGGTAGATGTGAAAAAAAAGAAATTCATTTGCTTGATGGACTTTTGCATTGTGGTGATTGTGGTCATAGAATATCAGTAACACCTAGAAGAAAAAAAGATAATAGATGTTATACTATTTGTAATTATTATCGAACTTATATGAAACAAAGATTGTGTACGACTCATTCAAATAATTATGATACATTAGAAAAGATAATTATAAATTCATTAAAAGAACAATACTTAAATTATATTGATAAAAAGTCTATAAAAGAAGAGGCTTTAAAAAATATAAATAAAAAAGACAAAATAAGTATAATAAAAGAAATTACTATACTAGAATCAGAAATAAAAAGAATAAATGATAACCTTGATAATATTTATTTAGATAAACTTAATAAAAAGATACCATTAGAACAATTTGATAGACTAAGTATTAAACTAAATAATGAATTAAAATTAAAAACTAAAAGATTAATAGAACATAATAATATAAAAAATAATCAAGAAAATATTAATATCAACAATAAAAAAATAGAAGAATACATTAATAAATTTTTATCTATGGAAAGCATTGATAGAGAATTAATAGTTAATTTAATAGATAGAATAGAAATATTTGAAGATAAAACAATAAATGTTAAAGTTACATTTTATAAAATCTAACAAAAAAGGGCAAAGACATGTATGCCCAATAAATACTAGAATAATCAATAATCATATCTATCGTCATACATATCAACCCCGCTATACATGTAGTGAAGAAAATGTAGTTACAAACCAACAATGTGGTTCTTGTTGTCAATTTAGATAATATATAAACTCTAGAGAGATATCTAGAGTTTCATTATTTTTAAACTAAAAAAGCTTCTAGATATCACTATCTGAAACTTTATCATTTTCTCTATCATTCTCATCTTTATTATCAGTTTCAAACAATTCTTTAAAATGATCAAATATACTACTATCTAATTCTTCTTCTATATCAAAAACCCTTTTTTCCATTTATCTTCCTCTCCCCTTTTTCTCTTCTTCATAATTTTGATAATTATAATTATCTTGATATGCCAAATAATCAACTTTATTATGCATAAGATACAATTTATATCTTAACTTTTTTATAATCAACTGCATTTTTTGCAAAGTCAAATCTTGATAAGTATTACCTAAATATTTTTTATAATTATTAATTATCATAAGCCTTAACTTTTCAGCGTCCATCAAACTTTGTTTAACACCATCTTCACTACTATCATTATCTTCAATAACACCTAACAAATATGCTATTTTATGCTCTATTTTTTTCTTAATTATTTTTTCACTTAAACTCTTTGAAACAAAGACAATCTTATTTACTTCAATAGTATCTTCTTTTTTTATTTTAGGAGTTATATGATAACCATCCATTTCATTAAATTCCACTAAAATAATATTTTCAGTATTATTATCTTTTTGAATGTAATAATTATTTTTCATAATTACCCCCTATTAAGTCTGGTCTTTTTTCTTTAGTTATTCTAATTTGTTCATCCAAACGATATTTTCTAATATTCTCATGATGACCACTAATTAATACATCAGGCACTTTCATTCCACGAAAATCATAAGGTTTAGTATAATTAGGATAATCTAGAAGATTATTATTAAAAGATTCATCTTCTAAAGATTCACTATTAATAACTCCAGGAATTAATCTAGTTAAACAATCAGTAACTAACATAGAAGGAATTTCTCCCCCAGTTAAAATAAAATCTCCAACTGATAACTCTAAATCTATAATACTCTTAATTCTCTCATCAAATCCTTCATAATGACCACAAAGTAAAATTAAATGTTTACAATTAGTCAATTCTCTAGCTTTATTTTGATTAAAAACTTCTCCACTTGGAGTCAACATAATAACATAACTATCTTCTTTCCTCAAAGCTTCTATTGCATTAAATATAGGCTCACACATAAGTACCATACCTGCTCCACCACCATAAGGATAATCATCAACCTGTTTATTTTTAAATGGCGAATAAGTACGAATATTATGTACATTTATAGTTACTTTATTATCTTCACGAGCTCTTTTAATAATTGAAGAATTTAAAAAGCCATCATACATTTCCGGAAATAAAGTCAGAATATCAATAACCATCACTTCACCTACAATCTTCAAACTCAACAATTATTATATAATAAATTTTAAAAAAAAGATAGTTATTTAGTATAAATATCTCTTATTTTATCAATTGGTATATATTCATTATCAATAGTAATTAAATTGTTTCTATTCTTTCCAATAATTCTTTTATTTAAAAGTCCATCATCAGTTTCAATAGTTACATCAGCTTTATATATATAAGTAGGAGATTTAAAAATATTATATATTTTTTGCTCTACACTATATTTATTACTAACTACTTGTCTATCATCACTCTTTTCATCTTTTATTTGCTCTTTTGAACTATATAAAGTAGAATAAACTTTTTGCACATTAGAAAAATTTTTATCAATTTTATTTTGATACATCTTTGGTAATTCTCTTTGCATATTATCACTCTCCAATATAATATATGAAATAATTTAAAAAATTATATAATTTTATTTGTTAATATTAGAATTTGTGGTAAAATAATAATATAGGAAATGGGGTGATAATATTAAAAGTGTCTCAAAATTCAGTGTCGATAAATCTATTTTAATTCCCCTTATTTTATTTGGAATAATAAGTGTTGTCTCGATTTTCTCTACAAGAGAACTACTCGGAAGTGAATTTCAAAACCTATGGTTAAGACAAATATTTTGGTATGGATTAGGATTTGCATTAGCATATTCCATGATGGTAATTGGCAATAAATTTTTATACAACAACGCATGGATTTTTTATATCGCTGGAGTAATAATGCTCATCTTAGTATTATTTTTAGGAACAGAAGTAAACAACGCAAAATGTTGGTTTAGAATCCCCTACGTTGGAACCATTCAACCAAGCGAGTTTATGAAAGTATTTCTAATTATTATTCTAGCTAAACTAATAAATGATTTTAATGAAAAATATGTTAATCCCTCAATCATGGATGAATTTAAATTTTTACTAAAAATTCTCGTCTTAGTATTTATACCATCTGCTCTAACTTTTATTGAACCAGATACAGGAGCGGTTATAATCTATTTAATTATAACATTTGCAATGCTATTTATTGGAGGATTTAGAAAAAGATGGTTTATAAGTATCCTAATAATTGGAATTATTTTAGGTGGATCATTTATCGGATTGTATTTTTTAAATCAAGATTTATTCATCGACATATTTGGAACTAGCTTTTTTTACCGTATGGATCGTATCCTCAATTGGTCTAATAGTAGTGGTATGCAACTATCTAATTCACTAATTGCAATTGGTTCAGCGGGACTATTCGGTCATGGTATTAACAATGTACCCATTTATTTTCCAGAAATGCAAACAGACTTCATTTTTACCGTATTTAGCTCATGTTTTGGACTAATAGGTGCAGTATTTTTAATAATATTAATCATTTATTTTGATATAAATCTTATTGGCATGGTTTCCAAAACAACTAATATGACTGATAAATACATGATTGGCGGAATAATAGCAGTCTTATTATTCCAACAAATCCAAAACATCTCTATGACAATCGGATTATTACCAATTATGGGAATAACACTCCCATTTATAAGTTATGGAGGATCATCCCTATTATCATACATGATATTAGTAGGATTAATATTTAATGTTTCAAACGAAAGTATGCGATTTACAAACTAAAATACTTTCTTTTTTTCATTTATTGTGATATTATATTAGGGAAAGAGGTGAAAACATGCTTAAAACTAAAGACATTTTAGATGAAAAAGATAAACGCCTTCGTAAAAAAAATACTGATGTTACTTTTCCATTAACTAAAGAAGAAAAAAAACTTATTAAAGATATGTTAGAACATCTTCATTTAAGTCAAATAGAAAAGTATGCCACTAAATATAATTTACGTCCTGGAATGGGACTTGCAGCCCCACAAGTAGGACTTAATAAAAACTTTTTTGTAGTATGCCATGAAGAAAGTGAAAACGTATTTCATAATTACGTTTTAATTAATCCGAAAATGATATCGCATTCCGAAGAGCTAATTTATTCCAGCGCTGGCGAAGGATGTTTAAGTGTTAACCGTGATGTTGAAGGAATTGTTCCAAGATATGCACGTGTTAGTTTTGAAGGATATGATGAAGAAGGAAATTTAGTAAAATACCGTGCTCGTGAAGAATTATCTATTGTCTTCCAACATGAACTAGATCATTTAAATGGTATTTTATTCTTCGATCACATTGATCCAAAAGATCCATATAAAAACGCAGACATAATGAGAGAAATTTAACAGGCATAAAAATGCCTGTTTTATTTTATCATTTGACTGATACTTCCAATTATTCTGCCTAAATCAAAAGCAACATTTAAAATAATATTAAAATAAGGAATCAAAAGTATTGCCACTGTTATTTTTAAAGTTATCTTTAAAATATTTATTACTCGCTTTTTTGCACCGGACATATCGCATCACTATAAATTCTTCTAATAGAAGTTCCTAAAACCCTACCTATATCAAAAATAGAAGTTAAAAGCTTAGTAGCATACTGTAGAAGCGTTCCACTAATCGATCCCCCACTAATATCTCTTAAATCATTATCATCTAATCTTATCATTGACTATCACTCTCCATATTACATAAATTAGGATTCAAATAACCATCAACTATCCCAATTACAAAAGTAACACCTAATGCAATACCCGCAAAAACAAAACCAAATACAGTAGCACTACCACCAACAACTTCATGCATATTTTCTTCTTGCACTAAATTCATAAATCATCCTCCATTCATAATATAATTCTTTAAATATTCAAATATCATTTTATTTTCCTTATTAACTTTAACACTAACGGCTAAATTATCAACTTGATATTTTTTATCTAAATTTAATCTTAAATAAACAACCTTATAATTTTTCATATTATCTGATATATACAATTCCTTATCAATTTTATAAACCTCATAATAAAACTCGTCATCATCTATCTTAATTTTATTATTATTAATAATATATTTAATATCATCCGCACTTACTTGCATCATAACTAAATAAATATTATTTACTCTCTTTACCATTGCATCAAGATTTAAAACCGTTTGATAATTCATATTTAAAATAATAAAAGTCATACATACAATCAATATCATAACTAGTAAAACAATCTTATAAACAAACGATATTTCTTTTCTTAAAAAAATTTCTGCTTCAATACTATTATTCATAAATATTTCTCTCTCTTTTCAAATATGCTTCTAACTTTCCGTTTTTAATTTTAATAACTTTATCATACAAATCCATATTATCTATTCGATGAGAAACAACAATAATTGTCTTATCTAATTTAAAAAGAGACTTTAAAATTCTTCTTTCCAAATTAACATCAACTTGATTTAACCCCTCATCAATTAATAATATTTTAGAATCATTTATAAGCGTTCTAGCTAATATTATCCTCTGTCTTTGTCCACCACTTAAATTATGAGCATTTTCTTCTAATAAAGTATCATAACCTAAAAACAAGTTTTCTACTATTTGATCTACTTTACATATCTTACAAATTTCTAAAAATTTATCTTCATCAATATTTCTTTGTAACATTATGTTATTTTTAATCGTATCTGTATATAAAATCTCATTTTGAGAAATATAACTTATATTATTTTTAATAGTTGCATAAGAAAAATCACAAATATCAATTCCATTAATAAAAATCATACTTCTTTTAACCTCATAATATTTGATAAGTAATTTTAAAAAAGTACTCTTCCCGCTTCCTGATGGTCCTATAACTAATACCTTATCATTATTAAAAATTTCTAAACTAATATCATCTATTATATTTTTATTATTATTAAAACCAAAAACTAAATTACTAATTTTAATATTTCCGTTTACTATTAAATTATCATCTGAATTTAAATTAATAGATTTAGCTATAAAAAGACTATTAATCCTTTTAATAGAATTTATAAAATAATGATAATCTTTATTTATATCAATAACATTTTTAATAGGATCAAAAAAATAAACCATTAAAGTATTAAATAAAATAAAATCAGATAACAATAAACGACCACTCATTATTTCTTTAGTACCTATATACATTATCAATATAAAACAAAAAGCATAAATAATATCTTTAATAAACATTTCTATAATAATTATCTTATCATAAGCTGAAGTAACATTAATATCATTAATAGTAATTTTTTCTAAACTATGACTCATAACATTTTCAACACTAAGTCCTTTAACAGTTTCAAAACTAGAAATACTCTCGACTAAAAAATTATTCAACTTTGAATTGTTTTCTTGTATACTTTTAGTATACTTATTTAAAAAAGGTTTAAAAATTAACAACAAAATTATATATAAAACTATATTTATAATCAATATTCTAAACAAAAGAGAACTAATATTATACAAAATAATAGAACCTACTAGTAAAATTAAACCATCTAATAAAACACTCAAAGTAAGCTTATTAATTGTATTTTTGATATGATTAAGATCACTTATTCTAGCAATAATATCTCCTGTTTTATGATTATAAAAATAGCTATAAGGAAGCAATAATATTTTTTTATATACTTTATTTAAAAGAGAAAAATCCATCTTTTCATTAATATAAATAAGAATATAATTTCTAAAAAAATTACTAATATTTTTAATAATAGCAACAACAGCAAAAATCAAAGTAATAATTATCAAATTATTAATACTACTGTTAATTACTTTATCAATAGTTACTTTCATATAATAACTATAAACACATGAAGCAATGGTATATATAATAGACATAAAGAAAACTGCTAAATATAAATTTTTATTTTTATATATAATTTGCAAAATAATATTATTAATAACTTTTTCTTCCTTATAGTTAATTAACTTACTATAAGGCTCAAAAATCATAATATAGCCTGTCCATCGCTTTTGAAATTCATCTATTACCATATATTTTCCACCAACAGCAGGATCCATAATCTCAAACTTATTATCTAACTTTTTATAAACGACAATAAAATGAAGCATATTATTAACTTGTATTTGACAAATAGAAGGCGAATTTAATTTTAAAAAATAATCTAAACTATTAAGATAATAAGCTTTAGCACTTAAACCTAATTTATAGGCAGCCTCTTTAATTCCATAAAAACTACTTCCCTCTTTAGTCGTATTAGTCATCTCAATTATCTTACTAAGTGGTGCATTTCCACCATAATATCTTAATATAGAAAGTAATGATGCACTACCACAATCTTTAAAGTTTTCTTGTAAGACAATCAGCTTTTTTCTCATCTATTATTACCTCCTCATAATAATTATTCGAAAAAAAAAGCTGATTACTTCTAAAAAAATCAAACTTAATAAAAAAATAGTAAGAAATTACTATTAATTAGTTGGAAATTCATCAGTAACATTCGCTACTAAATTAAAATTATATTCTTGATTTTGCATTGTATTAGGATTATTTAAATTACCATCTATCCATAAATACAAAGTATAATTTCTAGTTGTACTACTAATAAGTTGATTTTGAGCTAATTTTATAATATCTCCTTGAGTAGCATTAGAAAAATCACCTTCACCTACAACTATATTATTTTCTACCAAAGTATATTTAAAAGATTGATCTTTTAAGTTAGTAGGAAAACTAGTTAAATTTAAATCAAAATCAGCATATAAATCAGTATTACAAGTCTGTGCAATTTCTATATTAGTAATATAACCTTTCTCTTTGGCAGATACAGGTATTAAAATCTCTTCCCCACTAGTTGAAGTTGAATAAGTTATACAATCAGAACTAGCACCACTAGTACTAAAATCAACTCCTATTTTCTCATCTTCACTAGTTTGCCAAGAAAACCAAGAATAAGTACTACCAACAACCGCTACTACAATAATCAAAACTATTAAAACTGGTCCTATTTTATTTTTCATACAATATCACCTTAACTCAAGTATATATTATATTTCAAATATTTGCAAGGGTATAACATTTACTTTTACATAAATTTTACTAATGCTTAGGTCTGAATATAAGCGCTAAAATAAAAGCCATAATAATTGCAATACTAATGCCAGCACTAGTTAAATTAAACACTCCATAAGCTAGACCTAAAACTCCTAAATCATGAGCCATATCCATCGCTCCATGAACCAATAAATGTCCAAAAGAAGTAATAGGAATTAATGCACCCGCTCCAGCATATAAAACGATTTTATCATATATTCCAAATACATCTAAAAAAGCTCCAATAACTACAAATAACGATGTAACATGCCCAGGAGTTAATTTAGTATTATCTAAAATTAATTGAGCAATTAAACAAACAAAACCACAAAATAAAAATGCATAAACATAACTCATCAAACCACCTCCACACTTATCGCATGCGCAATAGAGGGAATAGTTTCTTTTTGAAATAATAATGTTGGTGAAAACAAAGCACCGGTTGGTACAATTAAGATTCTCTTCATTTTCTTATCATTCATTAGTTTTAATAAATAACCAAAACTAACTAGCGCACTACAAACAGGACCACTACCACCCGCTAAAACAGGTTGATTATCTAAATCATAAAGCATTGTTCCACAATCATCATAATTATTAGAAATATCTAGATTATATTTAGTTTTTAAATATTCAAGCAAAATATTTTTACCATATATACCTAAATCGCCAGTAACAATTAAATCATAATAAGTACTATCCCTACCTAAACTA
Source organism: uncultured Bacilli bacterium (assembly GCA_944358825.1). Lineage (GTDB taxonomy): Bacteria > Bacillota_I > Bacilli_A > RF39 > UBA660 > CALVVX01. The sequence continues at coordinate 16,698 of CALVSA010000008.1, read as the reverse complement.
GTTAAATGCTCATAAATAGTCTCTGCAGCAGCAGGAGCCATCGCTGCTCCCATATGATTTACATCATTTATACCTAAATCACAAATTTTACCAATAGTTACAGACCCTACTTTTAAATTAGTCTTATTTTTTGACAACAGCACACTAACTGCACCAGTAGCAGTAAAAGTAGCTGTTTTATGTTTTGGTGTTCCATATTCAGTTGGATTTCTAAATTGTTTTTCTGCAGCCATATTATGTGAAGCAGTTGCAACAATACAATTCTCTATTTTTTTACTCTCAATAAAAGACGACCCAATAATAATAGCCTCAGCAATAGTAGAACAAGCATTATAAACACCTAAAAATGGAATATTAGTATCACGAATAGCGTAATTAGAAGTAGCAAGCTGATTAGATAAATCCCCAGAAATAATTAAATCAATATCACTATTTTTAAGCTTTTGTTTTTTAATTAATTTCTCAACTGCTTCTTTTAGTAGATGAATCTCTGCCTTTTCCCAAGAATTTTGATTTATATATAAATCATCTTTATATGTCTTATCAAAATACTTGCCTATTGGTCCATCTTTCTCATACATACCGCCAATAGTATATTTATCTTTAATATAAACATTATTATAAGTATATGTCATCTTAACCTCCCATTATTAAAATTCTCAACAGTCCAAAAATATAAACCGATACAACTCCATATAATATAACAGTTCCTGCTAATTTAAAAATATTAGCACCAATTCCCGTTATTAAACCTTCATTTTTATACTCTAAAGCAGCAGAAGTCATCGAATGCGCAAACCCAGTTATTGGAATAATTAAAGCACTCTTAAATTTTGTAACTAATACATCAAAAACTCCTAATGCAGTCAAAATAGACGCTAAAACGATTAAAGTTAAAATAACTAATACACCAGCCTCTTTTCTAGGCATATCCAACCATAAAGCATAAGCTTGTAATAATAATTCACTTAACGCTCCTAAAGTACCACCAGCAATAAACACAACAATAGCATTTTTAATATAATTTTCCTTTGGTGTGTATTTATCAACAATTTTTTGATACTCCTCTTTTTTCATATAATCACCCAATAATATTATTGGTAATTTTTTTCAATATATACAAAAAATAGAGATTATTCTCTATTTTTAAACAAACTACTAATTTCTACTTCCAAAGCATCCGCAATATTACTTATCGCATCAATGGAAAAATATTTTTTTGTCTTTGAAGATTCAATCTTTCTAATTGTAACATGCGAATAACCAGCTTTCTTGGCAAGTTGTGCTTGAGTTAAATTTTTCTCTTGACGAATTTTCTTTATATTAGACGATATTATTTCATACACATCATCTCTTTTCATAACATCACCTTTATATTATTTAAGATACTCTCATCATATTAGTTTTAAGTTTTTTTAAAATTTTCTTCTCATTTCTAGAAACTTGAACCTGATTTATTCCCAAAATCTCGGCCGTCTCTTGCTGTGTTTTATGAAGAAAATATCGATTTTTTAATAAGTTTTTCTCTTCATCTTCTAACTTTGCTAATTCCTGATACAAATAAATATTATCAATATTGTGTTCATTTTTATTACTAGCAATAGTATCAAGTAAAGTTAAACTCTTCCCGTCTTCCATAATAACTTTATCCAAACTCTCCATCTTACTAGTAACTAAATCAACTTGATTAATTATCTTCTCATCTATCTCTAAAAATATTGCTAATTCAAAATTACTTGGACTTCTCATCATTTTTTGAGTTAAAACTTCTCTTGCTTTATTAATTTGTTTTTCTAGTTGCAAATACTCTTTACTAACTTTAAAAGATCGATTATCATTAACAAACTTTAATACCTCACCTAATATATATTTATAAGCATAAGTACTAAACTTTGTATTCAAATTATCTTTATAATTAGTAACAGCTCTCATCATTCCAATAACTGCTACTTGATGTAAATCATCAAGATCATAAAATCCTCTATACTTATTTATAATAGAATAAATAAGATTTTCATGTTTAATTATTAAATCCTCAAGTTTAGTATTTACCATAATTGCTACTTTATTCCTTTCTATATCCTATTAAGCACCTCTTTTTCTTTATTTATTATTTGTATCTTATTAGAAAATTTACTAATAAAACTACTAGTATCTAAACAAACAAAAGCCTTTTTGTTATGAGAATTTAAACTACGATTATAATTAACTAAATAATCAATTGCATAAGCATCAATTAATCTAATATTATTAATATTAAAGACAATATATTTAAAACCAATATAATCAATTAAAGAACTAAAATCATTTTTCATAAGACTATATTTAGTCAATATTCCCTTTAATCTAACAAATAATATTCCTTTATAAAACTCAAAATCAACCTTTAGCACATCTCACCTCCTTATTAATTTATCACAAGATATTATTTTTTTATATAGATTCGACAAACAATTACAAATAATATAATCGACAATTATTTATTTTTTACTTCACTGCGATTAATATAAATAATATATATAATAGTAAGCCCAATCACAATTAAAATAATATATTTTATAATATTCTTACTATCACTAATATGAAGAGTATTTACTAATTTAGAATCTTTCTCAACACTCTTATCTTTCTTTTTATCACTATCTTTATCTGCTTTAGTTTTACTTATATCTTCTTTTTTCTCTTCTTTTTTATTATTAACTAAACTAGTTTTTTTATTATCTTTTTTCACTTCCCTACTACTTGTATTACTAACCAATAAACTATTAGTAGTATTAGTATTTATAGGATTAGAATAATATATTTTATAATCATCTAAATCTTTTATATAACCATCAACATTAGTATAATAATTATCATCATAATAAACTTTATCTAAATTATAATAAAACATTTTAAACTCTTTATAACGACATTTATCCTCCATACCAATTTGCTTAACAAAATCACTATTTATTTCATTTTCAGAATAAAAATTATCACCATAAGTTGTATTCTCAAGCCACTCTTTATCAAATAAATACGTTATATCCTTACCACTTACTTCCTTTTGTAAAGATATCTTATTAAAACTAGCATCATTACTTGCAGTTAAACGATAATTAGTATTAACTTCAAAACTAACAAAAATACTCAAATTATCACTATCAATTAACTCATCTAATTGCAATTTAATTATTTTATTTTCTAAATTATCATTAAAACTATTAACACAATTAGCGCACTCTAAAAATTTATAATTAACAAGTTTATCTTTATTATATATTTTTATATCTAAAATATTATGTAAATCATCTATTTTATCTATCATAATAAAACGAATAGGCAACACTTTTTGATATACATATAAACTTTTATTTTCAACTTGATAACGCTTTGTATCTACTAAACAACTATCTTGCCAATTACTATAAGAAGAATATTTTAAATTATCTTTATCAACATATTTATAATCATTAACTTTAATATCATCATAAGTTAAATATTTCCCATTTTTCTCTTCTTTATAGAAACGATAACGATACTCAATTAAAGCATCTTTATGCATATTTTCATCTTTTAAAGTCCACTTTTCATATTCCTTTGCATAAATAGATGGAATAAATACAAAAAATAATAACAATAACAATAATATTTTTTTCATCTTTTCATCCTTTCTTTCGCCTTCATAATACTTATTCGTAAAAAAAAGAAGATTACTTCCACAAAATAAAAAAACTACTAACTTTCGTTAATAGTTAATTTAGTCTTTCTTTTATTAAACTACTTACCTGTTGCATATCAAATCTTCCCTTTAACTTAGGTGATACTTCCCTCATTATTAATCCCATATCTTTACTAGAAGTAGGATTTACTTTAGAAAAAGCCTCATCAATTATTTTTACAACTTCATCATAAGTTAATTGTTCTGGTAAGTATTTATTTAATATTTCTATTTCTTGCTCATTTTGACTTACTAAATCTTCACGATTGGCCTTTTTAAATTCACCAATTGCGTCTTTACGCATCTTTATTTGTTTAGAAACAATAGCTATAATATCATCATCAGTTAAATTACCTTTATCAATAGTCTTTAATTGAATATCACCTTTTAACATTCTAATAACACTTAAAGATAAAGCATCTTTACCACGCATTGCTTCTTTTAAATCTTCGTTAATTTTATCTAATAACATAATATCACCTTAATTATTTCTATTATTTTTCCTTGAATTAATAGTATTAATTTTTTTTTCTTCGCTTCTTCTTACTCCAGGTTTCTTATAACCTTTAGCTATTTCTCTAGCCTTAGAAAGGGTTCCGTTTTTTGCTACTTGTGTGTTAAATCTTCTAAGAGCATTATTTAAATCATTATTTCTTACAACTGTTCCTGCCATTTTAATCCCTCCCTTCAACTAAATCATTAACTATTATAACACCTTTTTCTATATAAAACAAGGTAATTACCTATAAATATATTTTATTTTTTAAGTAATTCTTTACGAGATAAATTAAGTTTTCCTTTTTTATCATAACCTGTTGCAACCGCGAGTAATTCGTCTCCTACTTTTACAACATCAGAAGTTTTCTCTACTCTTTTAGTATCTAATTGTGAAATATGAATTAATCCTTCACAACCAGGCCATAATTCTACAAATGCGCCAAAATCTTGAATATCAGTAACTTTACAAGAATATGTCTTACCTATTTCTACTTCTCTAGCAGCATCTTCTATCATCTTAATAGTCTTATTAATAACTTCTTGATCAGAGTGATATACAATAACTCTACCATCATCTTCGATATCAACTTTAACTGCATTCTTATCATTTACTGACGTTACATTAGAAGCATCAAGAATAATTTTAGTAATCATATCTCCGCCACGACCAATAACATCTTTTATTTTTTCAGGATTAATATGAATTTGTTCAATTTTTGGTGCATATTTACTTAACTGTTCACGTGGTTTGGCAATTGCCCCTTCCATAACATCTAATATTTGCATACGAGCTTTTTTAGCCTGTTCTAAAGCTTCTTTTAAAATTTGTTTACTAACTCCTTTAATTTTAATATCCATCTGCATTGCACAAATACCATTTCTAGTACCCGCAACTTTAAAATCCATATCTCCCATATGATCTTCTAGTCCTTGAATATCAGTTAAAATAGTATATTTGTCATCTTTAGTAATTAAGCCCATCGCAATACCCGCAACTGGAGCTTTTATAGGAACTCCTGCTGCCATCAAAGACATACAACCAGCACAAATTGATGCTTGTGATGAAGAACCATTACTCTCTAATACTTCGGATACAACTCTAATTGTATAAGGAAATTCTTCTTCTGATGGAATAACTTGCGCTAATGCTCTTTCACCTAACGCTCCATGACCTATTTCTCTTCTACCTACTGGACCATATCTTCCAACTTCACCAACACAAAAGGCTGGAAAATTATAATGATGCATAAATCTTTTTTCATCTTCAATACCAAGACCATCTAGTATTTGATGTTCTCCTAATGCTCCTAAAGTTGTTACAGATAATACTTGCGTTTGTCCTCTTGTAAATAATGCTGAACCATGTGTTCTAGCTAAAATATCAACTTCAGCTTCTAATGGTCTTATCTCATCCATAGCTCTACCATCAGGTCTAATCTTCTCTTCAGTTATTAATCTTCTAACCTCACTAGCTTCTATATTATCAACAATTTTAGAAACATCTTTTAAAATATTGTCTAAGTTCTCATCCTCGCTATATTTTTCTTTAAAATAATTAATAGCATCTTCTTTTACTTTATCAATTTGTTCGTATTTTTCTAATTTATCTTTTATTTGAATAGCCATAAGCATCTTGGAAGTAGCATAATCTTCTACTTCTTTAACTAAATTTTCATCCAATTTAGCAAGTTCTACTTCTATTTTAGGAACACCTATTTCTCTTACTATTTCCTCTTGAAAACTAATTAACTCTTTTATTGCCTCATGTCCAAACATAATTGCCTCAATCATATCATCTTCGCTTACTTCATGACTTCCAGACTCAACCATATTAATAGCATCCTTAGTTCCAGCAACATTCAAAATAATATCACATTTTTCAGTTTCTTCAACACTTGGATTAATAATAAATTTATTATCATATCTACCGACAATAACACCCGCTACTGGTCCATCAAAAGGAATATCACTAATACAAAGTGCTAAAGAAGAACCAAATAAAGCACTCATCTCTGGACTACAATCTTGATCAACTGATAAAACTGTACTAATTACTTGTACCTCATTACGAAAACCTTCAGCAAATAACGGTCTAATTGGTCGATCAATTAAACGAGCTGCTAATGTTGCTTGTTCAGTTGGTTTCCCTTCTCTTTTTATAAAACCACCAGGTATTTTTCCAACAGAATATAATTTTTCTTGATAATTAATCGTTAGTGGAAAAAAGTCAGCAGTTGTTGTTTCCTTACTCATAACAGCAGCACATAAAACAGCTGTATCTTCATATCTTATTAAAGCACTACCAGTTGCTTGTTTTGCTAATTGTCCTGTTTCAACTCTAAGTTTTTTCCCTCGAAAATTTAAATCAAATATTCTTTTTCCCATAATAACTCCTTACCTTAAATAAAGACACCTAAAAAAAGGTGCCCATTTTATTTTCTAAGTCCTAGCTTAGCTACAACTTCACGATATCTTTTTACATCTGTTTTAAGTAGATAATTTAAAAGACTTCTTCTCTTACCTACTTTCATTAAAAGACCACGTTTAGAGTGTTTATCTTGTTTGTGTTCTTTTAAATGTTCTGTCAAAATTTCAATTTCTTTAGTTAATAAAGCTATCTGTACTTCAGCAGAACCAGTATCTTTCTCATCTCTAGCGTACTCTTTAATAATCTTTGTTTTAACATCTTTTGTTAAAGCCATTTTTATCCTCCTCCTTTATTTTATGACACCAAATTCATAGTAAGACGTAAGAGGTACGTCAAACCAAGAACTAGGAACATATTAATAATACAATATATTTTAATATTTTGCAAGCTTTTTATGTATATTTTACTAATTTTTATATATATTTTAATGGTGATAAATATGTATAATTTAATGGACGCGAAATACGCAAGTGAAGTTTTAAATATAAATTTTAATAAATTTAGTATTGAAGATTTTTTAAACGGCATCAATATTGAACTTGAACATGGACTAATTAATCCTAATACTAATGTTACTAATAATGATTTAATCCTAAGTGCAAAAATTGCTTTAGCACATTTAAATGAATATCCAAATTATTATAATAAAGATTATGGAATTACAAAATTTGAAGAATTTTTAAAAAGTAAAATGACATAAATTATAAGTATTAAAAATTTTTTAAATTTTTTTAGTTTTATACTTGACAAAAGTACTAACATCGTTTATTATATAATCACCAATTCAAATTTTAAGCGAATTGGTGCTAGTATCACACTAGCCAACCCCTTTTTATTCTTTTTGGGAGACTGTTCCTTGGGGGTCAGTCTCTTTTTTTATTTTTAAAAAAAAGAACAACAAATTGTTGCTCTTTATTATATACTTAACTATTTATTTTGATTATAGTTAGAACCACTTAATTGGTTTTGACCTAAGTTAACTAATCTTTTAGTGATTTCTCCACCAACTGATCCATTAGCTCTTGCAGTAGCATCTGGTCCTAAATTAACACCAAATTCGTTAGCTATTTCGTATTTCATTCTTTCGATAGCTTGTTTTGCACCAGGTACTACCATTTTGTTATTTGTATTTGACATGAATTTCACCTCCTACACTTATAGGTTGTGAAATTTTGTTATTTTAATACTTAATTTTGTTTGGTAATTTTTTCTAAAAATCAAACTCTTCATAATTACTATCTATAATTATAGTATCAACCTTTATATTATTAATTAACTCCTCATAATTAATTAACTCTTCATAATTAATAGCTTTCTCTAAACTAGGATTAATAACAGGATGCTTTGGTAAAAATATAGTACAACAATCTTCATATGGTAAAATTGATATATCATAAGTACCAATTTTTTTACTAATATCAATTATCTCTAGTTTATCTAAACAACAAACAGGTCTTAAAACTGGAAAATTAGTAACACTATTAATTACATTCATACTACTTAAAGTCTGACTAGCAACTTGCCCAACACTCTCGCCATTAATAATAACTAAACAATTATTAGAACTAGCAACATTCTTACTTATTCTATACATCATCCTACGCATAATGGTTATCATATAACTAGAATCAATGTTTTTATATATTTGTTCTTGTATTTTAGTAAAATATACAATATGAAGCTTAATTTTAGCTTGATATTTACAAAGTGTTTTAACTAAATTTTTAACCTTTAACTTTGCTCCTTCACTAGTATGTGGAGGAGATTCAAAATAAATACACTCTACCTCTATTCCTCTTTTCATAGCAAGAAAACCCGCTACAGGAGAATCTATACCACCACTTAACATAAGTAATCCTCTACCAGCAACCTTAGTCGGATATCCACCCAAACCAGCAATTTCTTTTGTATATATATAAGTATTATCCTCTCTAATTTCTAATTTTAAAATATAATCAGGATTATGAACATCAACCCTTATATTGTCAATATTTTTTAAAATTAAAGATCCAATTATATTATTAAATTCCATACTACTAAATTCAAAATTCTTATTACTACGTTTAGTTTCAACTTTAAAAGTTTTAAATTTAATATTACTTACTACTTCCAAAACACTTTGTTTAATAGTATCAATATTATTATTAACAACATAACATACCACTATACTGTGAATACCAAAAACCTCTTGTAACTTATTTACAATAATATTTTCATCTTCATTTGTTTTAATAAACATCCTAACTCTATTTTTACTAATTTTAACTTCATAATCTTTTAATTTATCACAAATATTTTTATATAAAGTATTAACAAATAAATTACGATTAGCCTTTTTAGTTGTTAATTCACCATACTTAATTAAAATAACCTTCTCCATTCATACACCTAATCTTTCTTTAAAATTTTCTTTTTACTAATAAACTCATTTATAAACTTAATATCATTAATATCTAAATGAAAATAAATAAAATTCTCAAAACAATCTCTATAAGTAGGAACAAACTTTCTCCCAGAAGAAATCAAATATTCAAATAATTTATAATCATCTTTATCTATTTTACTAACATTATCTTTTATAATAATACTAGGATTACTATTAATATTATCCAAGGTAAAACTATCTAAAGAATCACTTTTATTTTTAAATAAATTACAATAAAAAGCAAAAATATCAAAATAAAAATCATCAAACTTAAAAGAAGTTAAACAAAAACTTAAACCATCTTCCAAAGCCTTAAAAACCTTATTAATAACAAACCTATTTTTAGAATATTTTTTTCTTATATTACAAATCAAACGATATTTACCTCTATATTTATAAAGTCTAAATCTAATATAATTATTAATCTTACTTTTAGATAATAAAGAAATTAAATTACTATAAATTAATTTTTCATTATCGAACAAAGGAAACAAAATAAATTTTGTTTCTTCCTTGTCGTTACCTCCAAGGTTTCCTACTTCATAGATAGTCTCTGACTAGTCTCCATAGGCTTAAATTCCGATAGTCGCTACCGTATTTGTTCCTTTTTTTTGCTTTTTACTATTTTAACATTATTTACCTTTGATAATGTAATTTTAATCCCTCAAATAAGATGTTTATACTAGCATTTATATCTCTATCCAATGTTCTTCCACAATTCGTGCATTTATATTCTCTTATACTTAAATCTTTTAATTTAGGCTCTTTTTGTTCACAATAGGAACAAATCTGACTACTCGGGTAATATGTATCTACTTAATAGTAGTACTTACCTTACACATCCAAAGGTCTTATGAATTAAGATTGTTTGTTTTTCACTAGGATATAATCTAAATTTATAAGTTTTATAACTCTTCATAACGTATCACCTCGCTTGTAATTAAACTATAGCATACAAAACATATGTTTGTCAATACTTTTTTTAAAATTAAAAAGATTATTTTGTTACAGTTCTCTATTCAGTTTTGTTAGAATTAAATCTGATGGGACTTTTTTGTTTGTTCTTGAACAGAGAACTTTCCTATTTAACAATTATGTAGAATTCTACATAATAATAAAAAAAAGCAAGCTATGGACAAGCTATACAATTTACTATATCTAACTCGTTATTAATATTATAACCAACACACATATCAATAACATTGCCATTTTGATCCTTACCATCAGTCTCACCTATTATATCCATATCAATCAAATCAGAAATAGAATAAGAACAAGCATTAGTTCTTAAATTAGCCTTACTAGCATCATCTAATTTCAATTCTGCTTCAGACAAAATCATTTGTTTTCTTTTTTCTAAAGCTTCCTCATCACTTTTATTTAAAGAAGAAGTAATACTAGGTAGAGCTACAATTAAAATAACTGCTAAAATCACTAAAACCGCTAGTAATTCTACTAAAGTAAAACCATTTTTTTTCAATTTAATACACACTCACTTCCACAAGAATCTAAAAATTGTAATTCTTCATCTACATAACCAACACAACCATCAATAAAGTTATCATCCTCATCTTTTGCTGTTTTCTCTGTAATATAACCTTTATTATATAAAGATTCAACCGATAATACACAAGAACCATTTCTAAATGCAGAATAATCAGCAAAATCTTTTCCTTTCATATTAATAATAGTATCAGATACAATCGCGGCTTTTTGAGCTTCTAATTGTTTATCTTCACTTCTTGATAAAGATGAAGTAATACTTGGAATAGCTATTAATAAAATTGTTACTAATATTATCATAACAGTTAATAATTCAATTAAAGTAAAACCCTTATTATTTATTTTCATATAATCACCAATTATATTATAAAATATAAATATTTTTTTTACAAGTAAAATTTAAAAAATAGTGAATAATCACTATTTAATAACTGATAAATCATTTTTTCTATTAACATAAGTAGTATGCAATAATTCATGAGCTTTTTCACTAAGTGGTGCCCCTAAAAATTCTTTATAAACTCTAATTATATCTTCATTTTCATCAGAAATACGACATTTACTATCAACATCACTCTTATATAAACCACGCATACGTGCTAATTTTACCTCATTTGTAACAGGAAAATGCACACGAGGTTGACCACCACCGGCAATACATCCCCCCTCACAAGTCATAACTTCAATAAAATCATAATGAAGCTCATTATTTTTTATTTTTTCTAAAACAACTCTTGCATCGCCTGTTCCATTAATAATAGCTAATTTAAGACTCATATCACCAAAATCTAAAGTAGCTTCTTTTACATTTTGTAATCCTCTTACTTCACTAAATTCTAATAGTTTTTTATCAACTGCTTTATTAGTAATAATTTTATAAGCTAATCTTACTGCAGCCTCCATTACTCCACCAGAATTACCAAAAATTAAACCTGCACCTGTTCCTCTGTTCATAATATCATCATATTCGCTATCTTCTAAATCTCTAAATTTAATATCTTCTTCCCTAATCCAATCAGCTAGTTCTCTAGTTGTAACAACATAATCAGCATCATGATTAAACTCTTCTCTTTTAATTTCAGCCTTTTTCGCGGTACATGGAGTAACTGCAATTGTTACAATATCTTCTCTACTAACTTTTATTAAATTAGCAAAATAACTCTTAATAATGGCAGCTTGCATAGAAATAGGACTTTTTGAAGTAGACAAATTAGGAATAAACTCTGGATAAAAAGTTTCAACAAATTTAACCCATGCTGGACAACAACTAGTAAACATCGGCATTGTTTTATTATTTTTAATCCTATCAACTAACTCATTAGCCTCTTCCATAATAGTAAGATCAGCTCCAAAAGTTGTATCAAAAACATAATCTGCTCCCAATTTTCTTAAAACACTAACTAACTTTTTCTCAACATTAGTACCTAATTCATAATCAAATTCTTCACCTAATGCCACACGAACAGCAGGAGAAGTAATAAATATTTTAACTTTATTATCAATTTTCTTTACTTCTAAATAATCCTTACGCTCACAAATGCTTCTAGTTGGACAAACCATCGCACACGCACCACAGTTAATACAAATAGCCTTATTATCTGTTTTTTCTAAATCGTAAAATCCATACACTCCTACATTAAACTTACATACATTCTTACAAGCACCACAGTTAATACAACGTGACTCATCACGATAGATAGATGGGTTATCTTCTTCTATTGGTACCCTTACATTACTAAATAAATGTTTTCCCATAACTTCCTCCTTATTTGTTATACGTATTATTTAAATAATCTAATGCTTCATCAAAAGTAGAAACAGCTACTACTTCAATATCATAACCTCTATCTTCTACTACTTTTTTGGCTTCTTCATAATTACCATCTGGAACAAATACAAGTTCCATTTTATTTTTATAAGCACCAATTATTTTGTATTTAACTCCATCAATCTCACCAACATTACCTAATATATCAATAGTACCAGTACCCGCTATTTTATGACCATAAGTAATATCCGTATCATTTAGAGCATTATAAATATTTAGGGCAATCATTAATCCACCAGATGATCCACCCTCACTAGCTTTAAATGATATATCGATCTTTGGATCAAGTTCATAATCATAGTTAGTAACTACTACTACTCCAATTTGTTTTACACCATCTACTTCTAATACTTTACTAACTACTTCTAATTCTTTATTATCCCTTAATAATCTAACATTAACATCACTACCTACTTCACTACTTCTAATAATAGTTTGCAGTTGCGAAATATTTTTAATATCAATACCATTTACTGATAAAATAATATCTCCTATTTCGATATTATTATCAACTGTAGTAGCAACAACTATATTCTCTTCTGAATTTATCTTAATTTCTTTCCCAGCTTTTTCATAAGCTACAAAAATAGCATTTTGCCTAGAATTTTCTAACATAACTCGATTTCTTAAATCAATCTCACTACTAGTCTCATCATTAACTTGAACCTCTTCTAATTTTTCTAAATCCCAATCTTTTAATATAAAAGATAACAAAGTAGAAGCTACCGTAGCTTTATATTCAGATACATAAAGTAAATTAAGAGTTCCGCTCATCTCATTTTTATTATCAACTTCTATTCTATTATTAACATCTATAATCCCACCTGGAGCCATTATATAATAAGGAAGTGGTATATTACATATTACAAATGTTAAAACAATAAATACTATAAAAAACAAGTTTTCTTTAAACCACAATTTAACTTTTTTCATCTCATCACCTGATTAATCTTATACATCACAATAAATTTTAGCACATCAATTTATAAAAGTAAATAATAATTCATATAATTTAGCATGAAAAAATATTTAAATATTTTAATAATTATTATTACATGTTATTTTACAATAAACTTTTTATTAAATAAAGAATTAATATTTAATACAGTATCTTTTTCCCTAAATATGTGGGTAAATAATTTAATACCTAGCTTATTTCCTTTCTTTATTTTAACAGATATTTTAATTAGTTATAATTTTACTAAATACTTACCAAAATTCTTAATTAATTTTCTCAAAAATCTATTTCATATAAAAAAAGAAGCTGTTTTAGTCTTCTTATTAAGTATGATATCAGGTTTTCCATCGAACGCTAAAAATACTAGAAAATTATATGATATGAAAATTCTAAACAAAGATGAAGCATCACACCTACTAATATTTACCCATTTTTCTAACCCTTTATTTATATTAGGAACAGTATCTATATTCTTTTTTAATAAACCATATTTAGGTATAATTATCCTACTTTCCCATTACATAAGTAATATTATATTAGGAATAATATTTAGAAATAATAATTTTAATCTTGAAGACCAACCAACAACATACGATAACAATCTTTTTTTTGGCGAAATATTTATAAAAGCAATTAAAAGTGCAATAGATACTATTTTATTAATATGTGGAACCCTTACATGTTTCCTAATAATAGCAACCATTTTAATAAATCAAATAGATTTAAGTAGTAAAGCACAAATAATTATAAAAAGTATATTAGAAATAACCATTGGTCTAAAAGAACTAAGTCTATATAATTTAAATGATTTACACATATGCTTACTTACTAGCTTTATTATCTCATTTGGAGGCTTATCAGTTCATATGCAAGTAAAAGCCCAACTAATAGATACTGATATCTCATACAAACCATTTTTTATTGGAAGAATTTATCAAGCCTTAATATCTGTTGTATTAGCATATATATTTTATTTTATATTAAGCTAATTAATCTATAAATAGAACAAACACTAAAACATACAATAATACCTACCATTAAAGGAATTAAAAAAGCAAGTATCATCCATTTATAACTACCAGTTTCTTTTTTTATCGTAAGACAAGTAGTCGCACAAGGAAAATGAAGAAGAGAAAATAAAATTACACATATAGCAGTTAAAGAAGTCCATCCATTATCAATAAATAATGTCTTTAAACTAGATAAACTCTCATATTCAACTAATAAATTACTATTATTATATCCCATCATTATTAAAGGAATAACAATCTCATTTGCAGGAAATCCTAAGAAAAACGATAATAATATAGTTCCATCCATTCCAAGTAAGTCCGCAAATGGATCTAGGAAATTAGAAATAATACTTATTATATTTAAATTATTAATATTTATATTAGATAAAATGTAAATAATCAAACCAGCAGGCATTGCAACCATAACTGCTCTTACTAAAATACGAAGAGTTTTATTAAATAAAGTATCGATAAATATTTTAATTATATTTACTCTCTTATAAGGAGGAAGTTCTAATATAAATGAACTACTTTTTCCCTTTAACAAAGTTAAAGATAATATTTTAGAAACAATAAAAGTAACAACAATACCAATAATTATTATAAAAAGTAATATTAAAGCACTATAAAATGACGATAAATACGAATCATTATTTACAAAAAACATACTAATAATTGCAATAATCATAGGAAAACGCCCATTACAAGGAACAAAAACATTAGTAAGTATAGCAATTAATCTTTCTCTTTTAGAATCAATAATCCTAGCATTTGTAACCCCAACTGCATTACATCCAAATCCCATACACATAGTTAAAGCCTGTTTACCACAACTATTACATTTACTAAAAGCATCATCTAAATTAAAAGCAATTCTTGGTAATATTCCATACTCTTCTAATATTGAAAATAGAAAAAAGAAAATAGCCATTGGTGGTAACATAACTGATACTACCCACGATAAAATACGATAAACACCAAAAACTAACGCATCTGTAATATAACTAGGTAAAAAAGATAATAAATTATATAAAGGTGTTTCTAGAGAGTTTAATAACTCATTAAGTAAATTAGACGGATAATTACTTCCAATAATAGTTAACCAAAAAATAATAAATAACATAACTAACATAATAGGAATACCTGTTATTTTATTAGTAAGTATTTTATCTAATTTAGAAAATCTATTACAATTATTTTTTACTACTACTTCTTTTATATCAGATGATATATTTATTAATTTATTAGTAATTAAATCTTCTATCTTTTGATCTTTATTATCTAAATTTATCTTCTTAATAGCTAAAGTTCTACTTATTTTATCTTCTTTCATTACTTTTTTTATTAAATCTTCTACTTCTTTATCATACTTAACTTCAAATTTATTATTTTTCTTATAACTATAAATAACTTCTTTTAATTTATCAATTCCCTCTTTAGTTCTAGTAGAACTAACTACAACAGGAATTTTTAAAATACTACTTAACCTATCTATATCAACATCTATTTTCTTTCTTCTAGCCTCATCTATCATATTAAGGCATAATATAACATTATCACTTACTTCCATTACTTGCAAAACTAAATTAAGAGACTTTTCTAACATAGTTATATCACATACAACTATATTAATATTATCTTTATTATTATAAATAAAATCTCTTGTAATCTCTTCTTCTAAAGAATGTGAAATTAACGAATAAGTACCAGGCAAATCATATATTTTATAATCTTTATCTTTGTAAGAAAAAACACTAGCATTAGATCCAACAGTCTTTCCAGTCCAATTTCCTGTATGTTGATGAGATTTAGTTAAAAGATTAAAAATACTACTTTTACCTACATTAGGATTTCCTATCAAACTAATATTAATCATAAAACATCAACCTCAATTTTTGATGCATCATAACTTCTTATTGCAATAACACTATCTCTTATTAAATAAGCCTTAAGACTACCCAATGGACTTTTATATAAACAACTAACTAAAGTATTTGGAATAAGACCAATATCAAGTAATCTTCTTCTAATTAACTCATCAGTATTAACTAATTTAACCCTACAAAAGTTTCCTATGTCTAATTTATCTAATGTCATTATATGCCTCCCCAAAATAGATAATAATATCTATAATAATCTATGTATAAATACTAATAATGTTAATATAGTTAAGTATGAATAGCAATTATTATACCTTAAGAGGTTATAAATTAAAGAAGAACCAAGGAAACAAAATAAATTTTGTTTCTTCCTTGTCGTTACCTGCAAGGTTTCCTACTTCATAGATAGTCTCTGACTAGTCTCCATAGGCTTAAATTCCGATAGTCGCTACCGTATTTGTT
>CALVSA010000007.1 GCA_944358825.1 uncultured Bacilli bacterium | reverse complement strand
AGACTATCTATGAAGTAGGAAACCTTGGAGGTAACGACAAGGAAGAAACAAAATTTATTTTGTTTCCTTTGTTCTGAAAATGTTACAATAAAAAACGATTTTTCCTCGTAAAATAAGAAAAAATCGGTAAGTTTTTTGGCATCATGATTAAATGGATTTCAAATTTTTCGTTTTATAATTTTTAATCATTAGTTTCGTAGTAGTAAGATGTTTCAATCCCCTTAAAAATGCTTTCTAAACTCAGATCATCTGTTAAATTATTTTCTATTAAAGTTTTAATTTCTAATGTGTTAACTGGACTTCTTTCCATGGCTTGTAAATAAAGTTTTTTATCTATATTTTCCCAATTGACAATTTTGTTTAAATTTTTATTTAATATTAAATCTAACCAAATTCTTGTACTTCTACCATTTCCTTCTAAAAATGGGTGAGCGATATTCATTTCAACATACTTATCTATGATTTCGTTTAAAGTTTTTTCACTCATTGTTTCAATTTTCTTTAGCATTTCTTCTAAATAAAGAGAATTACCAAATCTAAAATTACCTTTAGAAATATTTTCTTTTCTAATTTTACCAGCAAAATCATATAAACCATCAAATAGATATTTATGAATTTGTTGTAATCCTTTTGTTGTTCCAATTTCAATGTGGTTGATATCTCCACTTGAAAATAATTTTTTGGCATTTTCTAAACTTTTTTTATCTATTTCATTCATAAATCTCACCGCTTTTCACAAATATTTTCATTGTTTTTATACTTTTTTATTTTAGCATAAAATCGTCGATTTTACAATACACAAGCAAGAACTAAGGGTATAAAGATACTTCTAATTTTTGAGAATTTAATACAGTGTCTTCTTTAAGATCTAATCCCAATATTTTTTTCTTTTTGGCTAAACTAGTTAGCTTAATTTTAATAATTTTAAATAAACTATCCATTAAAAACCAGTCTTCATCATCTTCCCATTCAATTATTGAAAAATTATATTTTTTATTTAATATCTCAATATATTCTAAAGCATCTTTTTCATTTTTCATTTCTGAAATAGTTGTTTTATAAACACCTTTACCAAAATATTTATCAATAATACCTTGATTTTCATAGTCTAACAACTGATTAATTTTATGAGATTTTAATTTCAAATCAATTAACGTAGCATTCTCAATACGTTTATTTTTTCTTTTATATTCTTTAATAGAGATACTATCTAAATAACTTGAAATAAATTTACACTTTCAAAAAAGATACGAGCCGTTTTCTTTAAAAAAGTAGTAAAACTTTCCAAATATTTGAAAATAGGCAAGGACAGTTTTAACAATACAAAAAAGACTTAAATTCTATTAAAATCTAAGTCTTTATAAACCTACACATTTTTAAATATTATTTTAGATGTGTTATTAAATAATTCTCATCTACATTTATTCCTGCTAATGAATAAACCTCTAAATAAGCAACTGCCTTTATGAAATTTTTAACATCATACAACCATTGAATATCAATTTTTTTATATCTAATGGGATTAAAGGTTGGAATAGGTAATTCTTCTATATAATAACCATTATGTGAATAATAGTTTCTTAATGATCTAATTTCTTCTTCAATAATATTATTTTGTTGATTTCCAAAATATGTATCCTTAATCTTAGGGTACTTTTTTAATAATCCTATTAAAAAGTTAGTATTTTTTCCTTTATTCAACTTCTTTCTCATTTCAGTATCAGTATATTCTAATACTCTATAATACTCTAAAAATTGTATTTCGGTTGAGGTAACCTTTCTATCAAAATTTAAAAAAGGAAAAAAACTATTACTGTTTTCATTTGTTATATTTAAAAATAAGTTAAACAATTTATCAAAATTAGTAATATTATTTTCTCTTTTGTCTAAATAAAAATTAGGTTGTTTTTCTTCCTTATCATTATTTTTAATATTATGGAATTCATAACTATTTTTTTTAGTATCATATATAGTCAATTCTTTACTCCTGCCACTTGTAAGTAAAAATAGATGAATTACACTATCAATTCTATTACTAATTTTTAAAACCGTATCTAAATCAACACTTTTTTGAAAAGCAATCTCTAAATATGCAGCTGGTTTGATATTAAGATTATATATGCTTCCACTATGACTATAACTGTTAATAAGTTTAATAATTATTTTGTTATCTTTGTAAAAAGTACGAGAAATAATTTTTTCTTTTTGTTTTTTTGCTTCTATATTCATTTCATTTTCTTTCCTTTTAATAGTTATAGAAGCACTAGGGAATATATATTTAATATTATCATTATAATACACTATCTTTTTTATTTTAGTCTTATCTGTAAAGTGAGTAATAGGTGATAAAGCTTTATTTCCTACAATATACATTTGAGATGATATTATTGAATGAGGAATAGCATTAAAACTACTACTATTTATACTACATCTATATAATGTTAGGGGATGATATGTACTATTTATCCCATAAAATATTTTTGTTTCTATCAACTTACCAAATTCGCTGTTATAAAAACCAAAAGTACTAAATTTATCTATATCTTTTACTTTCAGTTCCAATCTATCTTCTTTTTTATTAACAATAACTAATTTTTGTTCTTCTTCATTTATTTCTTTAAAAGGAACTAAATCTAAATAACCAAATTCATTATTCATAAATACCACCAAAAATATTATACAATATTTTTATTATGTATCATAGGAATTTACGGTTTATTCCTCGCAAATTTCAATAAAAAATGATAACTCAATTAATTTATACTAAATTACCTAAACTACCTTAAACTTACTAATATGCTGTTATTTTTACTAACTATTCAACTTTTTTTAAAACACATATTTAAAAACACATTATTTTATGGCATTATAATAGTTATTGCTTAATTTTAATAAATAATCTTTTTTAACTATACTATCTAACCATTTGCTAGGTAAATTACCATAATATATTCCACTTAAACCGCCAACCAATGCACCAATAGTATCACTATCATTTCCTAAATTGATGGCTTCAATGACACATTTATCATAACTATTATTATTTATAAAACACCATATCACTGCCTCTAATGTATCAACAACAAAGCCCATACTACTAATACTATCTACATCTAATTTACTAATATCGTTATTTAATAATCGTTCATAATACCTTACATTTTCTAAACTAAAATACTTTCTGTAATTATATTTTCTTACATCACTATAAGCATTTTCTTTTTCTTTACCACTTAATAACTCTATAACTAACAGCACATATATAAAGCAACCTAATATACTTATTTCATGGCTATGCGTAAGTGATGATATACCTTTTACTAAATTATATATTTCATCATCATTTAATTTTTTATAATAACAATAGTAAGCAATAGGTAATATTCGCATTAAACTACCATTGCCATTATGATTAAACCCTTTCATTCCACAGTCAGTTATCTTTTCGTATCTTTTATTATGATAATTTCCTAAAGCAAAAAATGTTGCTCTACCAATGCCGAATGCTTTATCAGTAGCAATAAAATCTTTATTTGAAACCCATAAAATAAAATTATCCATAATACTCTCATAATTTATTTTGCCTTTATTATCTATAATTGATTTCATTGTAGCAATAACCATACTACTATCATCAGACCAAATACCTTTTGCACCAACTCTATCACTACTAATCATATCGGTAACTTTATTATTTTTAAATAAATCTCTTTTTTTAAACTCTAATGGAACACCTAAGGCATCGCCAATTATAAAGCCCATTATACCATTTATAACAATATCTTTATTCATTACTTTATACCTCGCAAATTATACATCTATAAGCATTTCTATAAATATATTATAATTTATTAAAACTATAAAATAAAGCCATAGAACTAACTAAAAAGGACTAATAATAAGCCCTTAATTATAAATCAATATCTACTTTTTCATTACTTAATCTTTTAGTTAATTTATTTACAAATAATTGTCCCCAACTGTCATATTTTCCTAAACCAAATACAATAGATTTGATTTCTTCGCTATTTTTATCTTTATAAATAATTACTAAAAAATAATTATAATAGTTTTTTACTTTTTGACCTATACCAGAGATCGCTCCCAATGCACCTAAGCCAACCATACCACCAACTAATGATCTAGCAAATACATTTTTATTTTTAGTATCCATTTGTTTTTTACTCATAATACCAGCATTTACTATTCTATCTAATGATATATTAAAATTACCAATATTAGATATAACTGTTAATTCCTCATCATTTACATTTAAAGAACAATTTTCTTCCTCTCGCAAACTGCTTATACCTTCAATATGTTTAATATCTTTTAATTTCAACACTTTTGCTTTCTTTTCTTTAACTACTTCTTGTTTAACCTCTTTTTGCTTAATAGGTTTATCTTCAACTATCTTTTCTTTATTTCCTCTATTCTTAACTGCTTTAACAATTAAGTAAATAGGTAATACTACAACTGCAACCTCCCAACAACATATAAAATAAATCTTGCATTTCTTACACCTCTTTCTTAATTCAAAACTTATTCCTCTTTATTTCGCCGACTATCTTGGCATTATTACCATTTTTCCATTAACTCAATATATTTATATTATTTTCGCTAAACTTACCTAATATCGCTGTTAAACTTACTTATTCAAATAATCTAGGAATACCTCTTTAAATCTATCAACCATATCCAATAGCCATACATAGGAGCTAGTATTATCTTGACTACTATTACTGCAACTAATTCTACTAACTTTTCTATCCTCTAAATATTCCCACTCTAAGCCATTTATTTTATTATTAATTTCAGTTCTATACTGCTCTAACTTTTTATAAATCTCATCATTAAATATTTCTAATTGACACCTAATCATATCACTATTAACACTATGAACTAATTTAATTTTATAATCACTTGAACCAATACGAATAACATACCAATTATAAATTGATGGTCGTTGACTAATATATGTTTTGTCTTTACTTTTGGCATAATCAACAAAACCTTGCCAATATTCCATTTGTTTTAATTCTAAATCACTAACATTTTCTTTTGACTGCTGTTTTAATACTTTCGCCCAATTATTAGGTTCACATATTACTTGAAACTTAGGAGCAATAGGAGAATTATCTATTTGCCACAATTCCACCTTTACTAAAAATATATTTATCTTTTCAAAACTATTATCATTTAACCACTCAACGGCTTGCCTATGTTCTTCGTTCACATCTTTTACTATCCATATAGCAATATCAGCATCTAAACCAGCAGCATATACTAACATTTTTCCTAAATGGTCGTGGTTAGTATTCTCTAATTGATTTTCAATAACTATCTTCTTATTACTTTCTGTATCTCTTGCATAAATATCAACATTATATCTTCCGACACTCATTTCCGTTTCTATAACCTCAATATCAATGCCTATCTCTTTACTTAGCAAAGCAATATTTTCATTTCTAGCCAACCATCTTGTAAAATCCAATGCTTCATGCTTCCAAACTTCTCTTAACTCAATTTTTTCTAATTTTCCAAGTTCCATATATAAAATCACCAATATCATTATAACATATTTTATATAATTTCAGGCATATAAATATAGCTAATATTGCTATCACTCGTTTTTGATATCTTTACAATTATATATAGAGGAGGGCGATATATATGGAAAACTACTTAAAGCAAATACGAAACTCTAAAAACTTACTACAAGCTAAAGTTGCTATGGATTTGAATATTAGCCAAGAAACTATATCTTCTTATGAAATTGGTAGGGTTTTCCCAAGTTCTGATATGCTTATTAAACTTGCTAATTACTACAACACATCTATTGACTACTTATTATGCCGAACTAAACATGATATGCCTATTGATGATGTAAAACCAAACAATATTTCCGATACTGACTTTATCTTACTTAACAAAATCAATAAATTATCTACTACTAATAAAGCCAAAGTAGAGGGTTATATAGATGGCTTAAACGACCATTAAACTGTTAATGTTATATATCATTTAAAATATATGGCATTTTCTTTTACCTTAATTTATACTAATGCTTATTTTAAACAATACTATAAATACTTACTCAAATAATATCCATGTAAACCTCTTTTATTATCTTTTAATCTTATATTATAGTCCTATCTATAATATCATTATAATATCTAAATAATATTATATATCGTGTATATTATATGATAGTAATAATTACTAATACTTTTACTCTAATTCCTTTTAAAATGTGCTATCTTCTTCCACAACTCTTCGGCGTAAACTCATATTTTCTCGCTTCATCTTTATCTTTAAACTTAATATCAATATCAAAACTAGACATACCTAACTTACTCTTAGCCATTATGCCACCTCTTTCATAGTATCTAATATTAAATTTAGTTTTTTCATATCAATAGGAATATGTCTGTTATAAAGGAACATATTATCTTCATCAAAATACAGTACTAATATTTTCTTATTATTTAATTCTATTAAAAATCTATGTGGCTCTATAAAACTCATATTAGTTCTATCTACATTTAAAATTCTTCCTTGCGTAAATTCATATTTAGCACTATGAAAATCACAAGCTATTCTAATTTTCCTCTCAAACTTTTCATTTCTTCTCAATTATTTGTAATCTTTTATCATTTTTACCTCCAATTTTATGGCAAACTAAAACACGGATAAACTCTTAGTTTTCCGTGCTTTTATATATGTTTACTCCATATTTTTGGAGATTATCCACATCTGGCAGGGGTGGAGAGAATCGAACTCCCATCAGCGGTTTTGGAGACCGTTATGCTACCATTATACCACACCCCTATTTAAAGGCACATATATAATTTATCATATTTTATGTATTTTTGCAACAAAAAACTTAAAAATAAGCAAAAATAATTAAAACAACATATAATATAATGGTGATAAAATGGTAGTTAAATATACAGAAAAAGAAAAAGAATTATTAGCAAGGTTAATGCGTGCAGAAGCGGTTGGTGAGGGAGAATTAGGTATGCTTATGGTTGGAAATGTCGGCATTAATAGGGTGCTTGCTGATTGTCTTACTTTTAAAAATATAACGACAATTAGTCAAATGGTTTATCAATCTCCTGGAGGGGTTGCCTAATTAGTACAACGTAAACTTATTTGAATATCTTTCTTTGAATTAAAAACAATTCTATCAATTATTGACAACCATAACTCTCTTTTTTCTTTATTATCTAATGTATTATAAACAGAGCTGAAGTCTTTATCTAAAAATTTTTTTAAAGATGTATAATCAATTTTTTTTAGCTCATTTTCTTTTTCATTTTCAATGTTTTCTAGTTCTAGTTTTAATTTTTCATACTCTTTTTTATAATAATCAATATCAATAATCTCTTCAAGGTATAAATTAGCGATTTTTCCCATTTTATTTTTAACAATTTTTATTTTTTCAGCTTTTGATATTTTTTCTTTTTGATTTTTCTTTTCGATATTTTCTACTTCATATTTTTTAATTTCAACATTTATAATATTTATAATATTATTTAATAAATAATTTTCTAAATTTAGCTCTGATAGATGTATTTTATTGTCGCATATATTTGTCAGTGATTTTTTGCAAATATAATAGTGTTTCCCTTTTGAATGTTTGCCTGACAATCTTTTTCCACATTTACAAAAAAGCAGTCCACTAAATATATAATCTTTTTTGTTTCCATTTTTTCCACCAAGATTTTGTTTATATTTTTTAACATTTATTTGTAGCATTTCTTGTACTTTGTAGTATTTTTCCTCCGGTATGATTGGCGGACAAAAATTATCTACTATTTCTACCTCTTTTGTTTTTTTTATTACATGTCTATATTTCCCAATGTAAGAGGGGTCGGTTAAATATATCCTTATGCTGTCATAGCTTCTTTTTTTTACATTTGTTTGAAACCATCTAACTGTTTCTCCTAAACAATTTGTTTCTATATATTTATCATAAAGATTATTTAATTGTTCACATTCTTCTTGATTAATTACCAATTTTTTATTTTTGTCTATATCGTAGCCAAACTTTTTGGCTCCACTACAAACTGTTCGGGCTGTATGATATTTATATTTATTAACGCGGTTTATTCTTTCAGAATCTTTATTTCTTTCGTGTTCTGCGAGGTTAACCTTTAGGTTGAATATGAACCTACCATCAGCTGTGGAAGTATCTACATCGTCTTCATCAATAGCCTTAAACGATGTATTATGTTTATCTAGTTCTACCAATAGATTGTTAGCATCTCTTACGTTTCTTGAAAATCTATCAAGTTTAGTGAATATTATTAAATCTATATTGTCTAAATCTTTTAGTAATCTTACAAATTCTTTTCTTTTAGATATTGTTCCTGCAGATACTCCCTCGTCGATATAATAATCATATATTTTGTATTTATTTTCTTTGCAGTACCTGATTAAACTGTTTTTTTGATCTTCCACTGATATGCCAAACTTCCTTTGTTCATCTGTGGATACACGGCAGTAGATTGCAACGTTTTTTATTTTATCGTTCATAATTATATCACTCCTATTTGCATTTTTATTTATTTTCTGATATAATTATATAGAAAAACCTATACAATTATATTTGTATTTTTAGTTGTTCGACTAAAGTGTTTTTCAACTTCCGACTAGACCATTGCAGTGGGCTAGTCTTTTTTTATAAAAAAAGCGAATATCTTTTGAATGATATTCGCTATGACCGCAAGGGTCGCAATAAACTATATGCCTGTAATGGCTAAGTTCATTACAATAATATCATATTCAAAAGTAAATGTCAATATGTATGTGTTATAAAACAATTTTATATTTCGACCATAATATCTTCTTTAAATGGTTTAATAGTTTTCCCACCTGTCATTGAATCGATGATAGCCTCATCAATCTTTGACAATATATCTGCTGAACATTTTGTTTTGTTTATAATATCGAATTTATTTTTAGAGTAGATAAGTCTACTTTTACTAACTGTTGTTATTTGTGAAATGTATGCATAAGAAAAATTAGTATACCTTTTGTATTCATTAAGTATCTCCCATAGTTCCTTGCTATCAGTTTTAACAGCTAATTTATTTTTAATATTTTTAACAATTTCATCTTTTATTAAATTATTTAATGGCAATCTTCCAATTCCTGGTTTAGAAGTCAAAGGTATGACTGTTATAGTTTCATTTTTAGTATTGTCATGTTTGCTGATTACTATTGCAAAATGAGTATGGCATAATTCTGAACCAGGATTCACCCCGAAATCAATTTTTACAATAGTACCCCTTTTTAAATGAATGTAACTCTTTTTCTTTGATTTTATTTCGTTTTTATATAATTGACTTTCTTTTTCTAGCCAGTTATCTAACTTTTCAAATTTAGAAATCCCAGATTGCTGAACTATTTTAAAATTGTTCATTGCATTGTTTATTTTATTAATGTTTTTTGTTCCTATCACTAATACATCTCCCATCTAACATATATTTTAAAACACCTAATTTATATTCAATAACTTTTCTTATCATAACTTCCACCATTCATCTTTATTTTTATTCATGTTAACACTTCCTTTCTGTTACCATTGCAGTGGGCTAGTCTTTTTTATTTAAATATATTTATTTTTATTTATATAATATTAATGTATGGAAACCTTCTGCATTTCCAGTTAAGCCTTGTCCCATTAGAGAGTTGAATTTGACATCTACAATCTCATATCCATCATTCTGTAGTCCGTCTAATATAACATTTAACTGTGTTGTATATTTATCTTCACATTCAAAATTCTGATTAGCAAATTTGCTAAAGCTGTTTATCATTAAAATATGAATTTTTCCATTTTTTTCTTGTACATATTTTTTCGCATTTTGATAAACATTTGAAGCAATTGTTGCTTGTGATGTTGTAAATAGTCCCATAATATTACCTCCTTTTTTTGACTAATCTATGTATTTTTTTCTTTAATAGATAAAGTGGGTTCAATAATAACCTCTATTTTCCATTTTTTTAAAGTATCAAAAAAGTTCACAATCTTGTCCTTTTTTCTCTGGCAATACCAATAATTTTTACTGGTAAACTTTCTATTTTATCTTTACTGTAAAATGTAGGCTTATAACCATCGCTATTGTTTAGATTTAGTGGAACTAACGTTATACCATTATCATTTATAGTTACATTTTTAAAAGTAGCATCATAACCATTGACCATTATCGCACAATCTTTATTATTAGCAATGGTATAGTCTTCCGTATGTTCAAATATGACAATATCTTTTTCGTTATATTTTGGAAACATACTGTCGCCGCTTATTTTTAGTCCGTAAAACGATTTACCGCCTTTTAGCCAACTTTTTGGTATGTCTATATATTCAAGTATATCTTGCTGTGCTTCTATCGCTATACCAGCTTTAATCGTGCCTAAAACTGGGATTTGAATAGTATCGAAATCTACATCCACAAGAGTTGCATTATCAAATCTTAAATCTTTACCTAATAAATCTGGTAATGGAATATTTAGTGCATTTGCTAATTCTTCTACATTATCAATTGATGGCGCAATTTCTTTGTTTTCCCATCTAGCAATAGTAGTTTGATTGACTCCTACCATATTACCCAATTTATTTTGCGATAAACCTTTTTCTTCCCTTATTTTTTTTAAATTAGTAGAAAAGTAATTTGCCATTTTTCCTCCTTTCAACAATATTATAACCCAAAAAAAATAAAAAAACAATAAAAAAAATGCTTTTTTGCAGAAAAAGTATTGACTTCTGCGAAAAAGCATGATAGAATGTAACTAAGTTAGGAGGGATAAGATGAATAAGAAAGCAAGAAATATTGTTGCTGATAGTCTAAGATCATTACGAGCAGAATTTGATTACAGTATTGAAACAGTTGCTGAAAAATCAAATGTAAACAAAGATACAATATCTAGATATGAAAATGCAACAGTATCACAGCAAGTTGATGTATTAGAAAAAATTTTAAGAGCTTATAGTATGGATCTTTCTATTTTTTTTAATAAAATATATGCGAATACGCAGAATAAAACATAAAAGGAGAATAAAATGATTATTATTATTTCAATTTTAATGTTAATAATTAGTTTGCTATGTGCTCGTTACATCAAAAAAACAGTTGATTTTACAACTGCAATCATTTACGAAATATACGCATTATTAGTGATTTCCGCTTGGGTAATATTTGTTCTGATAATTGAATAATTAGATTATTAACATTATCTTTAAAATCACTAAGATTATCTAATGATGAAGTAATTAAGTTTATGTCATTTTTGCTTATTTTAAAATATGGAATTAAAGAATATAAAGAACCTAAAAAAGCTTCTAGACTATATCCATTATTAGTAGCAATATGTTCTCCAGTTTTTTGAGAAAAATTTTCAAGAGCTTGTTTCTTAGACATTTCGTATGAGTCAAATTGTTTAAGCTTTACTTGATATCTATTATTAATTAATGCAACAATTACTGGTGAAATTATTGCAGCTAAAGCAAGAATGACTGAAATTGTTATTGTTAAATCAATATCCATAGCTAAGCACCTCCATGTTACCAATTATAGCATGGGTGGAAATAAAATAAAAGGAGAATAAATATGGAAAAAGAATATGATATTAAGGAATTAAAAAAACAATTAATCAAATCTTTAATAGAAAAATTACAAACAGGTGGATATGTTACAGAAACGGAGTTTTGCCTATTAAAGTTTTTAGATAATAAAAAGAACTAGAAATTATCTAATTCTTTAAAGAGTATGCAAATGCTTTAATTGAATCAAAACTAATGCATAATTTATCTAATTTTATAATTTGGTCATCTACAAGTTTTTCGGTCAATAATACATCTTTTAAAATCAAGCAATCAGTATTAATGACAAAGTTTACATCAAATTCAAAAACACCGAAGTAAAAATTGTTTTTGGTTTCAATAGTGCATGTAACTCTTATGTTTGGATTTTTCTTATATAATTCATATAAATTGCAAATAATTGTGTATAAGTTTTCTGAAAAATTCAAATTAATCACCTCGCTTTCTAATCAAATATTATAAAGTAGAGGTAACAAAAAGTAAACAAGAATAAGCTACTGCAATAGCTAAAAAAATAGTCGAACAACTATTATATACATATATTTAAATAGGAGGTTTATATGAAAAAATTTGTCTTAAATGAAAAGCAAGCGGAAACTTTCGTTAATAAATTATTTGAAATTATAGAAAGAAAATATGACGTTAAAATAACAAGAATTAAGAAAAAAGCTTAATTCTAAAAGGAGGGACAAGCTATGAAAAAGAGAAAAAATAAATTAAATATTAAGAATTTAATAATTATGATTATATTCCTTGCTAGTGGCATTTTGTTAGTTAAAGATTTATTTGTTTTTGCCACTACTATCGCATCATACACTTATTTTGGATTAATCACGTTTGTTTTAACCATAACAGCGTTTGGATATAGTTTAAATTATTTAGATGAGTTATACAAAAAAGTGTCTGCTAAAGAGTTAGCAAACACAAGTAAAGAAAAATAAAAAGTTGATGTAAACTTTTTACGTACTTAATTATAGCAAAAAAGTATGTTTTTGTCAAATAGTGGGGGTTAAATGATAGGAGGCAATATGGATGATAATAAAAGTTTTATAAAGCTTCATAGAAAAATGTTGAAGTGGGAATGGTATAACGATAACAACACAAAAATCTTATTTATCCATTTGCTCTTGATAGCTAATTGGGAAGATAAAAATTGGGAAGGAATTTTGCTCAAAAGAGGACAAGTTGTAACCGGAAGAAAAAAGTTAAGTAAAGAACTAGGTTTAACGGAACAACAGATAAGAACCTCATTAAATAAGCTAAAATCAACCAACGAAATAACCACCACACCAACTAATAAATATACAATAATTACAATAAATAATTATAATCTATATCAAACAAACCACCAACAAGGCAACCAACAAGTAACCAACAATCAACCAACAAATAACCAACAAATAACCACTACTAAAGAATATAAAGAATATAAAGAATATAAAGAAATGTATGTATTTATATATTCATTAGTCGAGCGAGCTTATGGAAGAACTTTAAATTCGGTTGAAAAAGAAATGATTGATAGTTGGGTAAATAAAGAATATGATTTTAAACTTATTGAAGAAGCAATAAAAATTAGTTTATTGAAACATAACATCTATCTTAACTATCCAAATGGTATCTTACAAAATTGGGAAGATAAAGGCTATAAGACTTTAGATGATGTTTATAAAAACGAAAGAAAAAATGAAGAAAAAAATAAAAAGCCAAAGGTCGAAGTGTTTGATTACGACTGGCTAAATGAGGAGGAAGAAAAATGAACAAAGAAATAGAAATTGCTGTAATAGAGCAATTACCAAAAATAACTGAAAAAATTAAAGAAGTTGGAGAAGAATTAGATAAAAGATTGTCATATTTGAATTTAGATAACTTAATTTGTAATGAAAATACGAGAAAAGGTATTAAAGACTTAAAAATAGAGTTAGGTAAAGAATTAAAAGAATTTGAAAATCAACGAAAAGATATAAAAAATAAAATTATGGCACCATATGAAGCCTTCAACAAAATTTATGAGGAAGAAATTAAAAAAAGATATCAAGAAGCTGACAATATTTTGAAAATTAAGATTGATTATGTTGAGGATGAAATTAAAAATAGAACTGAAAAATTGGCTAGAGAATATTTTGAAGAATACAAAAAGTTAAAAAGTGTAATTGATGATAGTTATTTAAGTTTTGATGAACTTGATTTAAAAATAGGGCTTAATGATTTAACAGAAAAAGGTTTGTTGGTAAAGAAAATTAAAGATATTATTATTGAAAAAGTAGATAAAGTGGAACAAGATATAAACACTATTAAAACAATGGACAATAGTGATGAAATACTTGTTGAGTACTTAAAAAGCAAAAATCTACCAATTGCTATTAAAGAGGTTAACGATAGACATCTAGTATTAAATCAAATGCGTAGAATTGAAGAAAGTGCTAAAGAAACAGTTGAAATAGAAGAACAAGCAGTTGAAAAAGTAGATGAAGTTTTGCAGACGCCAGTTGAAGTACCAACGACAATTGATGATTTTGAAGAGCAAGTACAAACTAAAGTTGAATTACTAGAAGCTAAATTTAAAGTAGTTACTACAAAAGAAAATTTAGAATTTTTAGTAAAAATTATGAAAGAAAGAGGTATTAGATATGAACCAATTACAGAGTAAACCAAAATTTAGTGTTGCAATACAAACAGATGCATATAAAAAATTAATAAACAATACATTAGGCGACCCTAAAAGGGCTAATAAGTTTATAGCAAGCATTAGTAGTGCAGTTGCGACAAATCCACAACTACAAAAATGCGATGCAGGTAGTATATTGTCTGGAGCATTATTAGGAGAAGCACTTAATTTGAGTCCAAGTCCTCAACTAGGTCAATTCTTCTTGGTTCCATATGATAAAAAGCAAAAAATAAATGGAGAATGGGTTGTAGTAGAAAGTAATGCACAATTCCAGTTAGGATACAAAGGATATATTCAACTTGCCATTAGAAGTGGGCAATATAAAGATATTGATGTTATAGAGGTTAGAGAGGGAGAATATTTAGGTAGAGATAAAACAACTGGAAAACATCAATTTGAATTTATCGAAGATGAAGTAGAAAGAGAAAACAAACCAATAATTGGTTATATGGCATACTTTGAATATTTGAATGGCTTTTATAAAAACATTTACTGGTCTAAAGAAAAAATGCAAAAACATGCTTTGGAATATTCACAAGCATATGCTAGCGATGTAAGAAACGGAACAATATATTCATATTGGAGTAAAGATTTCAATGGAATGGCATTTAAAACAATGATAAGGCAACTTATTTCAAAGTGGGGTGTTATGAGCATAGAAATGCAAGAAGCAATTACAAAAGATATGACAGTTGTTAAAGAAGATGGTAGCTATGATTATGTGGATAATCAACCAACGATATCAACACCAACTGTTGAAGAAATTAATAATGAAGTAAAAGAAGAAAAAACAGAAATTAAACAGGTAAACATCAATGAAATTTAATATTTTAAACAGTGGTTCTGATGGCAATGGGGTAATCATAGAAGATATCATTCTAATAGATTGTGGTATTAGTTTTAAAAAGTTAGAAGACTATTATAAAAAACTAAGAATAGTTCTTCTAACTCATAAACATAGTGATCATTTTAATAAAGCAACTATAAAAAAATTAGCTTATGAACGTCCTACATTAAGATTTGCTTGTTGTGAATGGTTAGTCGATGAATTAGTAAAATGTGGTGTAGAAAAGAAAAAAATAGATGTGCTAAAAATAGGGAAAAATTACAATTATAAAACATTTATAGTTGAACCGATAAAGTTATATCATGATGTACCACAATGTGGCTATAAATTAAAAATAGGGGCAAATAAATTAATATATGCTACAGATACTAACAAAATTGATCATATAAAAGCTAAAAATTATAATTATTACTTTATTGAGGGTAATTATGAAAATGAAGAAGAACTCCACAATAGAGCAACAGACGAATATTACGAAAAAAGAGTTAAAGAAACTCATTTAAGCAAAGTACAAGCTACTGAATGGCTAATGAAAAATATGGGGGAAAATTCTAAATATGTATTTATGCATGAGCATAAAGAAAGGTAGGTAAATATGAATATTAATTCAGTAATTTTAGTTGGAAGATTAACGAAAGATCCTGAACTCAGGTATACACCAAATGGCACCGCTTGTTGTCAGTTTAGTTTAGCGGTAGGCAACGGAAAAGGCAAAGATGGAGAAGAAAGACAAGCAAGCTTCCCAAACATTGTAGTTTGGGACAAGCAAGCTGAAAACTTGGCTAAGTATCAAAAAAAGGGAAACCAAATTGCAGTCGATGGAAGATTGCAAACTAGAAGTTATGAAAATGAAAAAGGGGTAAAGGTTTATGTTACTGAAGTAATAGCTAGACAAATTCAATTTTTAGATAACAAAAAAGAAGAAAGACCACTACCACCAGAACCTGAAATTCCTACATCATTTAAGGCAGAAGAAGTTGATAGTCTACCTGTTGAAAATTTTAATAATCAAACACAATTTGCTTTAGATGATAACCAATTACCATTTTAGGAGAAAGTTATGATAAATGGTACAGGTAAAATAACAAAGTTTCTACAAGAAATATTCAACCTAGATAAAAACACTATTTATGACGTGAAAATAAATAAACATCGCGAAAAAAGAAGTCTTAACGCAAATAACTACCTTTGGGAACTATGCACACAAATTGGCGACATATTGAGAAAATCTAAAGAAGAAGTATATTTAGATATGTTAGTTGATTATGGACAATCAATTATGGTTAGTGTTTTATCAGATATTAAACTAAATGGATTTTATAAATATTATAAAGAAGCGGGTAAGTCAATTTTAAATGGTAAAGAATTTACTCATTATAAGATTTATAAAGGTAGCAGTGAGTACAATACAAAAGAAATGTCTATCTTACTTGACGGAATTGTACAAGAGGCTAGGCAGTTAGGTATTAGAACAAAAGAAAATGAAGAATTAGAAAAAATGATTGATAAATGGAAAAAATAGGAGGAATAAAGTGGGATATTATGAAATTGACAAAGAGAAAATTAAAAAAATAAGCGAAATAACAAATACTGATTATGGAGTTATTTACGAAAAGTTTTTAAGACTAGAAGATATAGAATCTTTAGTTGATGATTTGATTATTGCCTATGATAAAAAGTGTGAAGAGCTAGAAGATACTATTCAAGAAAGAAACGATAATTGGAGAAGATTAAGAGATGATGAATTGTATGAATAAAACTGACAAAGATATGATTATTGAAAGGCTTAACAGGGATAATAATCTTCTTAAATTAGAAAAAATATCGTTAATTAAAAAAAACTCTGAATTGGAAAAAGAAATGAAATACTTGAGGAAAAGAAATTTAACTCTAGAAACGTTAGAAGCTAATTTGGAACTTCAAATAAGCAAGTACAAAGATAAAAAAATGAAGCCAATCTATTGGAGTTTTTGCGTAGGGTTAAAAAATGCTTTAAATGAGGAAAGGGATATGATTGATGATGAAGAAGAGTATGTTTAGAAAAGATAAATTATACCCCGAAAAATTATCAAAAGAAGAATTAAAAGAATTGAGAAAAGAATTGCCAAGAAGAGGGAGGAGTAGAAAGATAAATAATGAAAAAAGTAACAATTGTGAAAAATGGAGAAAAGTTTTTTGAAAGCAATAATTATTTTAACTACTATGAAGAAGTAATTATTAATTATGCAGACTTGGAAGGAGCAGACTTGAAAGGAGCAGACTTGAAAGGAGCAGACTTTGATGATGATGAGATAGTTCGTTTTGGCAAAATTTTAAAAGAGGATATGATTGGCTACAAAAAATGTAAAGGTAATATAGTAAAATTAAAAATTCCAAAGGGAGCAATTGTATTTTCTATTAACAATTACAAATGTAGAACAAATATCGCAGACGTTATTTCAATTAATGGAAGCCGAAAAAAAGGTTTAAAAATATGTAGTGATTATAATAGCGATTTTGTTTATGAGGTAGGGAAAAGAGCAGAGATTGAGAATTTTAACTTAATGTATAATGTGGAATGTGCTTCTGGAATACATTTTTTTATGAACGAAGAAGATGCCAGAAATTATAATCAATAATAATCGGCATCAATAATAATCGGCAGTTGTAAACGTAAGACCGAATAATAATAAAAAAAGCCACAAAATCCTTTTCTATTATCCTTATTTTTCAGAGTTTGTGGCTTCTTTGAAAAATATAGTATGGAGGTAAAGAATGAAAAATATTAATATCACAAATGCTGATATAGTTAATTGTATGACTGATGAACAAAAGCATAATTTAGCTAATCAATGTGTTTAGATGAATCTAATTATGAGAATAAACAAGAAGTTGATGAAGAGGTGGAATAAATAATGGTTGAACAGTTTGTAGATATGAAAATGAAAGACGTTATATTAAATACATGGAAAAATAAATTGAGTTATCCTCTAAATCATAAAGATATAGAAGAACTAGAAGGAATAATTGATTATTACGAGGGAGAAAATCAAGAATTAAGGAAAGAAATAGTCTATTTAAGAAGTAGTGAATATCTTAATCAGTTAAAATTTGAAAGAGATATGTTGCAAGATATAGTCGATAAAATGAAAGTATCGAAAGAAGATAGAAATTTTATTGATATGACACATAGAAATACGGAATTATCACAAGAAAATCAACAATTAAAAGCAGATATATCATTTTGTTTAAAATCTATAAAACAAGAAATGGAAATATCTACTGATAGCAGAACAAGACAAGATATGTTAAGTTGCTATCAAATATTAAATGAATGGAGTGATAAGTAATGAGTGAAGAAGAATTTACAGGATATGATGAAAAAGAATTATTTGAGGAATTATCAAAAAATAAAGATAGAAGAAGTAATATTTTAATTAACTTGAATGTATCGTTACAAAGAACTTGCAGTTTTGTTGCAAATATTAAAGACGTTAGAGAATTGCAAGAATACAAAATTGCAATTATTAGTGTGGAAAGTGAATTGCAAAAAGTAGAAAAAGAAAAACAAGAACTAATAGATTATTTAAACAATCAAATTAAACATCTTGATAACTTAATAAATAAGAGTAAACCTAAACCTTATGGAGAAGAATTAAATTTGTATGAAAATTCAAAATTAAGATATTTAGAAATACTATCTAAAATTGAAAAGAGGTAAATATGAAATTAAAGGAAATTAAAGAGTATAACAAATACTTAAAATACTCTGGTAAAAGTCCAAATAAAAAAGATTTAGACGTTTTTAATAAATATGCCAGTGAAGAAGAAAAATTAGCAAAAGAAATAGAAGTTTTAAGTTATGGAAATATAAATAGTGCTTGTTTAGATACTTGTATGACTTATGGATTAAGTGGAAATTGTGGAGAAAAATGTCCTAAATTTAAAGATTGAACTTGCGAATATATGGAATAGAAAAGAGTGATAAGTGATGAATAAAGAAGTTAGATATTGGAAATGGAAAAGCACAATTATTGATTTTAACGCAATAAGTGATGAACCAATTGATTATGCTGATTATCCAAAGAAAAAAGAATGGGTATTTAGATATTTAGGTATTCCTGATAATGATATTCACGAGTGGTATAACGGTGGCTTTTCAAGTGAATATAATAGTGCTTTAAAATATGCGAAAGAATTAGGATTAGTTGAAGATTATATTGATTATGATGATATTATATATGATTTAAAACAACAACTAGAACAAAGAGATAAGATAATAAATATAGCAAGAGAATTTATAAAAATATATCAACGAAAAGATGAAATTTTAGATTTAAACGAATGGCAAACGAGGGATTTATTAGAAATATTAAATATAGATAAAGGAGATTAAATGAAAACACAAAGGACAAAAGATTTAGAAAGGCTACTAGATAAGAAATTTAATAAAAATAATGACTTTTATGTGTTTGAGTGTACTTACGGTTGGTATGGTAAAGAAATAGTAGACTGCATCATGTATAATTGTCAAAGAGAAGTGTACTGTTATGAGATAAAACAATCTTTACAAGATTTTCATAGCAAAAACAAATTGTCATTTTTTGGTAATAAAAATTACTTTGTTATGCCTTATGAGTTATATAAAAAAGTTGAAAATGAGATATATAATAAGTTTCCAAATATAGGTGTTTATGTTCCTATAAAAAATCCAAACTGTGGAGATAAAGATTATACTTATGATGTTTACGACCAATTACTTTGTATCAAACAAGCTAGACGTCAAGAATTAAAAGCGGATAAAGAAGTGATATTATCATCTATGTTAAGAAGTATGCAGAGAGATAGAATGTTAAATATTGACAAAGGAGAATAGATAATATGAATAAGAAATCTATGTGTTGTAAAGCAGATATGATTTATTTAGGTAAGAATAGTATTAAATCTCCAATAACTCAATTATTAGGGGATATTTATAATTATTGTTGCCACAAATGTGGTCGTTGTGAGTGGGCTACAATTAAGGAAAAGTCAAAGTATAAATGGTATAAGTTTGATAAAGAAAAGTTAAAAAAATTATTGGAGGAGAATAGATAATATGATAGAAGTAACGAGAGATTTAAAAGACATAGTATGCTGTAGTTTACGATATGCGTTAGGTAGAAGAACATATATAACTTCACTTATTAGCGGTTATGTTATGGAACATCCTGAACTTATTGATGAAAGAGTAAAAGGTATTATGTTAAAAGATATTGAAGAATATTTGGAATGTAGAAATATTTACTATAAAGATGATGAATGTGATTATCAGTCTTGGTTAAAATTAAAAAATTGGTTGGAGGAGAATAGATAATATGAAATTTAATGATAAAGAATTAGAAGAATTATTAACTATAAATGAGCAAGCCAAAATATTAGTTAGAGGTTTGACTTATACAGAAGATTTAGGAGAAAAAATATTTGATTGTATGAAAAATAAAACTAAATTAGATAAAGAATATATACAAAAAGCACACAATAATTATTTGGCTTTGTGCTTAATTGGGTTAAATCAATGTGATAGTAAAGTTTTTAAAAAACTAGATAAATATATGGAGGAAAATAAATAAAATGAAGTTAATATATACAGGAGATTTTGAAAGATTAAAAGATATTAGAAGAAAAATTAAATTAAGTAAATTAATTGATTATTCAGATTATTTAGAAGGAATAAAAGAGGATTTAGAATACATAAACAGTTTAGTTGATGAATCTACTGAAATGGGGTGGTCTATATTTAATATATCAACGAAAATGAATGTAAATCTTGCATATAAACTATTTAAAAAAGGAGAACAATATAGTTTTGGTGATGAACGTTATCATTGGCATCATATAAATATATCAGTTTCAGGAATAATAAGGTTAAATAGATATTTAAGTAAAGTTAACAAGAAAATTGCTAAAATAGATAAAAAAATATTAAAAATACAAGCAGGGCTTGTTAAAAAGGAGGAAAAATAATGGAAAAAGAAGTAAATAAAGAATATGAAAAAGAAAAAATATCAGAGCAATTAGTTATAGAATTAGAAGAAATTATTAATAATTTAGAACAATATCGTTTATTAACAAATAAATTAATAAATAACCATGTATCGCAACATGATATTGAAAATTTTATCGAAAAAGAATATATAAAAAGTACAGACAATCATTATTATGACTATGAATATGATTTATATAATTGGCTTGATATTATGGTATTAGAAGAAATACTATCAAAACTAAAGGAAGTGAAAGATGAGTAATAAACAAGTAGCATTTATAACATTGTTAGGTGGACTAGCCTTTGTATTACTATTATATTCAATTCTGATGACGGTTATGTGTGATGATTTAGTTAGAAAGATAAATGAGGTGTGTGTTTGTGAGGAATAAAAAGGTGATTATTGTTATGATACTATCTCTAATATTAATGACTGGTTGTAGTGATGACGAATGTGTCGAAAGCCATACTGAAAAAAGTACTTGTGTAATGTACCAAACATTACCAAAACCAAATGGTGGCGTTCAAATTCTTCCTATATTTTATTCTTGTGAAAAAACTGTTTGTGATAGATATGAAAGTGAGGCAACAGATGAATGAACGTAATTGAAGAAATTACCACTATAGTAACCTTACTAAATGAGTTAGATAATTATTCAAGCGGTTTAGTTAATAAGATTAGTGAATTAGATTTGAAACAACAAGATTTACTACACTACATTGAAAATAATTCATTAAAGACTAACGAATGCTATCGTATTATAAGAGAACTGAAAAAAATACGTGAAAGCCGAAGAAA
The DNA here is from genome assembly GCA_944358825.1 of uncultured Bacilli bacterium. Lineage (GTDB taxonomy): Bacteria > Bacillota_I > Bacilli_A > RF39 > UBA660 > CALVVX01. The sequence continues at coordinate 26,292 of CALVSA010000007.1, read as the reverse complement.
AGTAAAAAATGATATGGATCTGTTATCCAAGTACAATGAACAAAAGACTAAGCTAGTATCTACTGACAATAGACGTTTCTTACTTGCAGAAATGCACAAAAGAGAAAAGATATTGGGCAAAAGTTACACAAACAAAGGGTATACAGATGAAGAGTTAGAAAGTATTTTAAAAGGGGTGTGATTATGTATAAGCAATTAAAAAGGCAATTAGATGATAAAAAAATTATTGAAAAGAATATTAAAGAATTAGATGATAGAATAGCATTTATTATACAAAAAAGATTGGGGCTAAAAGGTACAAGCTATTCGGACATTAAATTAGAAATTGTTGGTAATACAGACGATAAGTTCGCTCAAACGTTTGCTAAAGTGGAAAGTTTAGACAAGGACAGGCTAGACTTAATTGAAGAAAAAAATATTATTATTAATTTTATAGATGACGTATATAGATCCATTAATAATATGAATAATGTTGAATTAGATGTTTTCAAATGCAGATACATTTTAGGGTTATCAAGAAAAAAGACTGCAGAAAGATTAGGGTATACGGAAGACAGAATAAAACAAATAACAAGAGAAATTAACAAAAAAATGTAAGATTACCCTTTTATTACCCCCTATGTGTGCTATAATGTGTAAAATGGAATAATTAGACGAGATATTAGAAACTGTGTCTTGTCTTTTTTGTTTAGATATAATTGATACGCTCCTTTCTTTTTTGATGTAAATGTATCAATTGTATCGTCCATTTTTTTATCGCGGGAGTAGTGTAAAAGTAGCATACAGGTCTCTTTAGCCTGTGGAGTGGTGCAAATCCAACTTCCGCAACCAAGAGACATTAAGGAGGTGGTATCGAAAGGAAGAAGCGAAGAAAATAGGTAGACCTTTAAAATTTAAAAGTGTTGAAGAATTGGATAAAAAAATAAATGCTTACTTTGATGACGTGAATAACAAACCTTATACAATTTGTGATTTATGTGTGTGGCTAGATTGTGATAGACAAACCCTTTTAAATTATCAAGAAAAAGAAGAGTTTTTTGACACTATAAAAAGGGCTAAAACTCGAATAGAAGCAAATATAGAAAAAGGGGCTTTATTAGGTATCTTCAATCCTACATTTTCTATTTTTAATATGAAAAATAATTTCGGTTGGCAAGATAAACAAGAAATAGATACCACAACTTCAAATAGAATAAAGATAATTAATGACTTGCCAAGTGATGATGTAGATGAAGATAAGTAGCCAAATAGCCCCATCATTCTATAGAACATTTAACAGTCATAAAACACATCAAATATATAAAGGTGGACGTGGTTCGACAAAAACATCGATGATTAGTTTGAAAATTGTTTATAACTGTCTAAATGAAGATAATTGTTCGGTAGTTGTTTTAAGGAAACATCAAAATCAGTTGAGAAAGTCAGTTTATAAAGAAATTAAGAGAGCATGTTCTAGACTAGGACTTGTAGAAAGTATTCATTATGCAAGTACAGTTTCACCAATGGAAATAAAGTTTTTACAAAATGGTAATACTATTTATTTTGCGGGTGGTGATGATTTTGAAACTGTAAAGGGAACAATTGACGAAAATAAATTGATTAAAATAGTTTGGTTTGAAGAGCTGACAGGTTGGGATAATTCGGAAGATATAGACCAAATAGTTGCTACATTTACAAGAGGAAATAACGATTGGTTTATGGCTTTATATTCATATAATCCACCCAAAAATAAATTTGCTTGGATAAACAAATGGTGTGAATCAATGAGGTTGAGAGATGATTGTTTAGTTTCAGAAACTGATTATAGAACGGTGCCAGAAGAATGGCTAGGTAAGATGTTCATTGATGAAGCAGAAAGAATGAAGAAGTTTGATAATAAAAGGTATAGGTGGATATACCTAGGCGAAGTAATTGGTATGGAAGGTATGATATATAATCCTGAAGCTATAGAATATATTGATAAAGATTATATATCTAAGAATAAACTCAATATACTTTATCTAGATTTTTCTGTTGATGGTGGACATCAGACAAGTGCTACTACTTGTGGATGTTTTGGTTATGCTAATGATGGATATTGGTATTTATTAGATACTTATTATTATAGCCCTAACGAGAAACCTAGAAAAAAAGCTCCAAGCGAGTTATCAAAAGATATCTTTAATTTTGAGATTTCGATGATAAAAACGTGGAAGACTGGTGAAGACCAAGAAACGATAGATAGCGCAGAGGGTGCATTAAGAAACCAATTATACGCCGATTATGGTAAACGATTCCACCCAGTAAATAAAGGCAAATCAAAAGAAGAATTGATTGATTATTCACAGTCTTTTCTAGCCAAAGGAAAGTTTAGAGTATTATTAAATAACAATAACAAGATATTTAAAAAAGAAAATGAAAATTACATGTGGAAAGATGGAACTGTTGAGAAAGGAAAACCTGAACCTGATAAAACGGAAAAAGAGTTTATTGGAGAAGAACCTTATTACAACACTTGGGCTAATGATTATAGTTATTATTATGCTGATCATACACAAGATGTGTTTCAATATTGGGTTAAAGATAATTTAAGTAAATTAGGAATAAAGGAGTAGAATATGATTGATTTTAAATTAGAAGAAAAAATGATAACTGACTTAATTAATATAATAAACAATATAGATTGGCAAGGAATTCTTGATTTAACAAAAAAGTTAGAAGAAGAGAATCAAAGATTAAAAGCAATGATAAATGGTTTTCTAAATGGTGTAGAAAAAGATAAAAATGCAAAACAAGTTAAAATATTTCACGTATGCAAATATACATCATTATTAAATGAATATCAGAGTTGGTTAGCAAAAGAAAAAGAAGAAAAATATAGAGATTGTGGAATTACTCAAAAAGCTATAACAAAATGCTATACCAAATTAACAGAATTAAGAAAAAAATATGAGGAGTGATTAAAACATGAATATAGATAAATTATTAAAAGAATACTCAGAAATATCAAAAAAAATGGTTGATGACTTTAATGAAACCGACATGATTATAATTATTAATAAAAGAAAAACAAGAGTTTTTGAAAAAGGAAGAGAAATAAAAAATATTAAAAGTATAGAATTTTCATCTAGTTATAATTGCGTACCAGAAATAGTTGTAGAAAGGGTGATATTATGAGTGATGCAGTAATAATTACATTAATAATTTGTATGACAATTGCAATATTAGGAATTATTGGTAGTTTTGGAAATAAAAAGTAGGTGATTTAAAAGAAATTATATCAAGATATTCAAAACCAATTAAGTAAAAAAGGCATTAATTTAGTAGTCGGTAATATTTACGACATGATGTCTATATGGAAGTCATGGTATCGTGGCAATGTAAATGACTTTCACTATTTCAATATGAAAATGGCCGATGGTACTACGAAGAACTGCGAACGCCTTACTATGAATATGCCAAAGAAAGTATGTGAAGACTTTGCTAAATTATTGTGGTCAGAAAAGGTGCAAATAAAGCTTGATAAAAAGAAAAGTACCGAAAGATTGCTAGAAGTACTAAATAGTAAAGAAAACAACTTCAAAGTAAACTTTCCTGATTTTCTTGAACGAACTTTTGCGTTAGGGACTGGAGTTACAGTTGAATATAAGAAAGATGATAAAACTATCATTGATTACATCGATGGAGATGTGGTTATTCCATATATGTACACTAATAGCTATATCAATGGTTTGATTACTGTTAGTAGATTTATTAAAGGTACTGATTCTAAAAAGAAATACTATACTCATATCACTTATCATGAATTTAAAGATAATAAATATACAAAGTTAAATGAACTTTATAAGTCTAGTGATGAATCGACTGTAGGAAGGGAAGTTAATTTCAATGATATATTTCCTAACGTGTTAGAACATGAAGAAGTTGAAACTGATAATCCTCATTTTCAAGTATGGAAGCCTGTTATTGCAAACAATTTTGATACAGATAGCCCCATGGGATTAAGTGTGCTTGCTAATCAAATTGATAAGTTTAAAGCTATTGATACAGAGTATGATAGTTTCAATCGTGAGTTTAGAACTGGTAAGAAACGTGTATTAGTCGATAGAACAGCAGTTAAAAAGAAGCCTGAAGCAGATGAGAATGGTAACGTTAATTTTGTAAGTTATTTTGATAATGATGATGAAGTTTATGTTGCTATTGCCGGCATGGATAATCAGCCAGTAAAAGAAATAGACTTTAACTTAAGATATCAGGAACATATAAGTTCAATAAATGCACAGTTAAATTACATTAGTGCAGGTGTTGGGCTAGGACAGAACTACTATAATTTCGATGGGCAGGGTGTTAAAACTGCTACTGAAGTAGTGTCAGAAAATAGCGATACTTACAGAACTAAAAAACATCACGAATTAATGGTTAATGACTGTCTGTGTGATTTAATTAAAGCGATATGCGAAATTGAAAATATTCCTTATAAATCAATTAACATTGTCTTTGATGACTCAATTATTGAAGATGAAAGTGCTTTGATTAAAAGAGGAATAGAGCTGTATCAAAACAATACTATTTCACTTGAAAAATTTATGAAAAAGTATTTACATTATGAGGATAGCGAAATCCAAGAAGAAATAGCAAAAATTCAAAATGAAAATAGATTAGTTCAACCAGAAGGTATGGACTTTTTTGGTATAAATGAAAATCAAGAGGAAACAATAGAGGAGGAAAAATAATGAAAGTTATGATAAGCCAACCAATGCGTGGTAAAAATAATCAACAAATAAAAGAAGAAAGGGAAGAATTAGTAGAAAAGCTAAAATCAAAAGGATACGAGGTTGCTGACACAATTATCAGTGAAGAAGCACCTAAAAACATTGATGAAAGTATTTATTATTTATCAAAATCAATAGCTTTTATTGGTAATGTTGATGCTGTTGTGTTCATGAAAGGTTGGGAAACTGCAAGAGGTTGTCAGATTGAACACGAAGTTGCTAGAAAGTATGGAAAATTCATAATGGAGGAATATGAATAGGAGTTGATATAAATGTCTTTAGATGAACTAGAAGAACAAGTTGAAAGAATTTATATCGACATGGAAAACGAATTGCTTTTGAATATTGCTAAAAAGTTGTCTGCTGGTAAGTCTATGGAGATAGATAAGTGGGACGAAGTAAATAATCAACCATTATATGGTAGTGGAGGAGTTAATGAGTGGCAATTAGAACGTTTAAAAGAATTAAACGGACTAAACGAAAAGAACGCTAAAATAATTGCGAAGTACAGTGGAAAAACTTTAAAAGAAGTAGAAAAAGTATTTGCTAAAGCCAAAGAAATTGGTACAGAAGCTAATGCTAGTATTTTAGAAATGGGAATAAAAGCAGGCATTTTAAATGAGATAAATCCCCAAACTGAAGAAGAACGAGTAGCGGGAATACTAGTTTCTGCCGTTAAAGAAGTATTGACTACATTTAATAAACAAAATAATAGTTTATTAGTAAGTGCTGGAAGTGAATATACTGATATAGTTAATAAAGTATCTTCTCAAGTATTATCAGGTACCAAAACTGTGGAAAAGGCAATGCAGGAGGCAGTTAGTAAGTTAGCTGAAAAAGGTCTAACAGGTTTCACTGCTAAAAATGGTGCTAGATGGTCGCCTGAAGCATATACAAAGATGGTTATCCGTTCCAACACGCAAAATACTATCAATCACATTCAAGATGAACAAATGGCACTTGCTGGAAATGATTATATAGAAATTAGTAAACATAGTGGAGCGAGACCAAAATGCGCCGATGATCAAGGACAAATATTTTCTATTAGTGGGAATACAGAACCAATAGTTGATGGAACAGGTAAAAAGATTAAAGTTCGTTCGTGGTCGTCATCTAGTTATGGGCAACCTGATGGTATATTAGGTATTAATTGTGGGCATTCTAGGCGTTCATTTGTCCCGGGTTTATCTATTCATAGAGATAATCCAATACCAAGAGAAGAAAATGACAAAGCTTATATTGAAAAGCAAAGGCAACGTCAGTACGAAAGAACTATTAGAAACAAGAAAAGAGAAATAGCTATGCTTAAGCAGACTGGAGCAGAACCTAGTTACATAAAAAGAAAGCAAAATAGTTTGAGTGATACTAGAAAAGAATATTTAAAATTTCTTGATAAAACCGGAAGAACTAGAATAACTGCTAATGAGTGGATTGGTAGCACTGAATTAAGCCCTAACACAAAAGAAAAAGCTACTAAATCTTATCAAAGTTGGAAAACAAAAGAAGATAGGAAAAAACAGGAAACTGGTTTAATAGGCTTAAAAAATGGTGATGTGGAAATAAAAGATGTAAGTCAACACTTGTTTGAAAGAAAGTCGTTCAGAGATGTACCTTATGAGGACATGTCAGAAGCCTTTACAAATCCATTGAATATTGGTACAATAAAAACAGATGAAAAAGGAAGAAAGTCTATAAGATACATAGGTAAAAAAGCGACTATAACAGTTAATCCAGATAACGGAACAATAACGACTGTATGGAAGACTGGAAAAGATAAAATAAAAAAGTATGGTGATGAATAATGAAAAAATTGTTAAAAATATTAACAAAAGAAGAAAAACAATTATTGAATAAAATAGTGAAAGATTATGAAGATATGGCTGATGTTGAAGACCAATTAGCTGATTATATGATGCTTCATTGCTTAACTGATGACGATGGACTAACACAAGAGGGCATAATGTGTGAAACCATACTTAATAAATTAGGAAATTTAGATTAACACCAAATAAGGTGTTTTTATTTTGCACTACTTTATAGGTAGTGTACTAGTTAGATGTAAAAAAGAATAAGGTTAAGTTTTTAAGTATTTGAGGTCATGATAACAATACTTTTTTCCTTGATTTATACCAAAACCCGGGAAAGGTATTTTGAAAAAAGACTTCATCTAATTAGTACAGTGCTTATAAAGCACTTTAGGACGTAAAAATACGTTCTTTTATTATGTCCAACATAAAGACAATAAAGAATGAATAAGTCCAACTTAATGACTTAAAAGAAGGGAGATTTTTATGAAACAAGAAAATGTTCAAGATGTTGCTCAAGAAGAAACAAAAGCAACTGAAAACACAGAAACACAAACTGCAGAAGAAAAAGTGGAGAAGACTTTTGCTACTCAAGAAGAATTTAACGAAGCTTTAAAAAGGGAAGTAGCTAGAAAAACTAGAAACGTACCTAGTAAAGAAGAATTAAAGGCTTTTAACGAGTGGAAAGAAAGTCAAAAAACAGAAGAAGACAAGAAAAATGAAATCTTGCTAGAAAATGAAACTTTAAAAAAACAACTTGCAATTGCGGAAAACAAGTCAGTAGTCGCGAATGCTGGTGTAGATTCTAAATTCCAAAAATTTGTTTTAAGTGAAGTTTCAGAAATGGAGGGAGAATTTGAAGATAATTTAAAAGATTATCTAAAAGAAAATCCTCAATTTTTAATTCAAAAAAATGTTGAAACATCAAAAACAAACGGTGTTGCAACTAAAAAAATTAGCGAAGATGCCGATGATGGGGTTACTGCTATATTAAAAGCAAAACACCCTGATATTAATTTTTAGAAGGAGAGTGATTTAAAAGGCTAATGCTATTGGAATAAATGGTACTCACAAGAGACAAGAACGTTATGCAGATACTATTGTCAAATTAATGAGGCCATCATTAAAAATAAGAAATACTTTTTCAAGTGATTACGTAGGTAATCCAACTGCTGGAGCAGTAAATGTACCAGTAAGAAATACTGATGTAACTATTAGAGATTACGACATTAAAAATGGTATTTCATTAGAACAGTCAGCTACTGACTATAAAAACATACCTATTACAAAGAACAAAGGTATTAATGAGTTAATTGATGGTTATGAGGCGGCAGCAGTTCCTGATAACCTAATGGCTCAAAGATTAGAAAGTGCTTCATATTCAAGTGCTAAAACTTTAGAAGATGACGCAATTAATGCGTTATTAACTACTAACACAGCGTCTACTCAACCTGATTGTGCAAAAGAAAATGTTTACGAAAATATCGTAAAGGATATTGCTAACATAGCTAAATTAGGTGTTGATAAAAACCGTATGTATGTAGCTATTTCTTACGATGTTGAAAGTATGTTGCTAACTGATGAGAAATATTCAAACACAGCTTCACAAATTGGTGCAGAATTAGCGCGTGAAGGAGTTGTTAACAAAATTAACGGCGTTAAAGTCATTACTCAAGATTTGGGTGAAAATGTTGAGTATATCGTTTATGCAACCGAATGGTGTCAAAAAATTGACGAATGGAAAATTAATCCAAGAGTTGTAGATTTAACTGATGGTTCTGATAAGTATATCGGTGCTTCTGCATTAAAAGGACGTTTCGTTTATGAAGATGTAGTTACCGATGCTAAAGCTGTAATTGTAAAAAAAAAGTCAGCCTAACTGATAAAGTAAGTATTCCAAACGGAGAAACCGAACTTTATGGAAAAACAGTTGATGAATTAGCTTCAAATTTAGAGGTTCAAAGCGACGGAAAAGTAACAGGTACACTCAATTATGTAACTGGTTACACTGGTTTTAATTCTACAGTTGTAGAAGAACAATCAGGAAATTATTTTCCATTTAGTTTAGAAATAGAAGGTACTAATATGACATTTAAGAAAAATGGAGAAGTTTCAAAAGAAAATATTCCATTTGAAAAAAATAATGTCTTTAGGGTTACCTCACAAACTGATAAATTTGAGGTTTTAGTAGATAATCAAAGTGTTATCACATTTGATTTTTCAGAAACAGAATTAAAAACAGTTACAAAATCAAGAAGTAGAAAGTAAGGAGTGGATTTATGGTTACAAAGGAAGAATATGAAAAATACTTTGGGCAGTCTGCTCCTTCTAATTTTTCAAGATTAGAATTTTTAAGCATGAATACAATTAAATCAATAATTATAAAACCTGTTCCTGCGAATACCTGTCCGTGCTATCAGGACTTTAAAAAAGCGGTGATGGAACAAATTAATTATTATGATTTAAATTCAGATTTGTTAGATAGCACTAAAACGAGTGGTTATACTTTGGGTAGTTACTCGGAAAGTGCTAGCGAAAGTGAAACATCTAAAAGTATAGATAGATTAAGCCCGATGGCTTATGAAATTTTATTAAATTGTGGACTATTAGAAAGTCAGTTAGGAGGTTGTTGCTTATGGTAAAGTATAAATGTGGGGCAGTCATCAAAGATGTCCCTAAAGGTTCAGAAAAATGGTATAAAATGGCTGGTTGGAAGAAGTTGGAGACAACTAAAAAGAAAGAGGAAAAAGACAATGAATCCGATTCCAAAGAGATTACTACCTCATAGTTGTATTTATAAAGAATATTTAGACAATAATGGTGAAGGTGACGAATGGGGAGAGGATAAACCACTTAGTTTTATAAAAATTGAAGAAAAAACGCAATTGAAAATTACCTCAAACGGCCGTGAAGTAGTCGCCAATGCACGTTTTTTTTATGATTTGGTCAATTCTAGTGGTTTATCTTCTAAACCTATTCCAAACAGTAAAATCATTTATAATAATCATGAATATAGAGTTATAGATACAGACATTTTGTGTAGTGATCAATCCAAACCACACCATTATGAGGTAATGCTAAAATGAAAAAATTCAAAAATTTTTCGCAAGCATTTGATTGGGCTAAAGAAGTTATCAATACAGGTTCGATAAATGCACAAGAAGTAATAGCTGAACAGATATACAAAGATTCTAACGAATTTACGTATCGAGAAAGTGGAGAAATGTATAAATCAGGTGAGGCTAACAGCCAATTTAAAAATGGTTTAATTACAGAACGATCCCCTTATGTTCGTAGACGCTATTTTGAAGGTGGAAAACCTGGCGCAGGTAATAGAAAGGCTCAACCTCGATGGTTTGATAAGACAGTTGACAAATACAAAGATGATTATAAAAAAATGGGTGTAAATTCCATTAATCAAGTGAAGGAGTGATAACATGATTGATAGTTTAGTAACGTTGCTTAGGAACGAAATTGAAAAAACTACCTATAAATGTTATTCACCAGATTTACCTCAAGATGGAGAAAACATCGTAGCATTATCTTTAGGAGAAGGTACTAATCAAAGAGCAATCGGAAAGGATATCGTATATAGTGATATTCCTTTTTATTTGCTTATCAGAGGTACTTCCAACGATACTAACACAAGAACTATTGCTGATACTATATTCAAACAATTAGACCATAAAAAAGACTTAGAAAATGAACAATTGAGAATAATATTAATAAGTTGCAACTTACCAGGTTATGCTTTTAGAGATGAAAATCAAAGAATTCATTACAATATTAATGCAACCGTTAAGGTTGAATGGAAGGAGTGAGTATAAAGGCTCAATATGAAAGTTCAGTAAAAAAATATAAGGTACAATTTGATATTTCAGAAAGTGAAGAAGCTGATTATCAGGACGTAATAACTACAAGTGCTTCTTTTGATCAAGGAGAAACACTTGACACATGGCAAGACCTATATAATTTTTTATCAAACAATGTTAAGACGGGATTAGACCCTACTTGGTCTTTATCTTTGAAGTTTGATAAGTCTAGCCCTGTAGCTCAATTTATTATTGCAAAGGAGTTTGCAGTTGGTGCTGAAGCTACTGCAAAATGTAAAATTATCAACTTACTTAAAGGAACAACTGGTATGCAAATAGATTTCACAGCTACTTTAAGTTCAATTTCTTATGAAGTAACAGGTGAAGAAGTTTTACAAGTTGATTTTGACCTTAAAGTTTATGATAATTCGACATTTAAAGAAACGACTTATACTCCAGTTGGAGGATAGACAATAAGGGTAGGCATCTAGTCTACCCTTTATTTTTATTTAAAAAGGAGGAATGATTTTAAATGCTAACATTAACAAGGAAAAAATATGAAATAGAAGAAGAAATAAAGATTAATGATGAAGATGGTAATAACATAATAGATTTTAAAATGCAAATAACACCAGAGGAGAAGTTAGAAATAAAAGGTTTAATTTTTGATGAACAAGACGTAAAAGACGGGAGAAAGTTATCAAAATTAGAAAAAGAAGGCAAGGTTGATGAGTACGTAGAACTTGAAGCAAAGGTACTTGAACGAGCAAAAAAAAGACAAGATAAATTTGAAGAGATTATTTTTAAAGATAGAAAAAAAGAAATAAAAGAAACAGCTGGTGAATCTATTTATTTAGATTTAGTTGATATGCTTTTTGATTTTTTCGTAAAAACCTTTGCAGAGAAGAAGAGTGCTCAGATAAATACTTTAACTACGCACCTAAGGAAGATTTCGAACAACTAAACATTTTAAAAATAGACAACAAAAAATATAAACTCAATATAACTTTTAAAAATGTTATGAAGATTTTTGAACTTATGCAAACTGGTGGTAAAGAAGAAATAACAAAATGTGTTAATCTTCTAGGAGTAAATGACTTATCAGATGAAGAACAAGTAATCGTGTTAGATGAAGTAACTAAATATGTGTTTGATATCAATGACCGCCATTCTAGTGGTAAAAAAACTTTTGATTTAAATTTAGATTATAAATATTATTTCCCCGATTTTTTAAAATTAGGTATAAATTTAAACAAAGATAAAGTACCATGGTGGGAATTTGACGCCATATTAGAAAGTTTGTTTTTAAATGATGAGTCAACACTTTCTAAAATGTTAAGTTATAGGCTTTATGAAAAACCACCAAAGAATCCAAAAGTTCAAGAAGAAAAAGAACATAAGTTCAGAATGAAGATGAAACAGAAATATGCATTAAAAGAAGAGCAAAATCCTGAAAAAGAATTAGAAATATTATGGAACTATCTAGAAAAGAAAGTAAAGGATGGTGATAAATAAGTTAAAATTTTTAAATTTTGATATACAGTTATTTGCTGATGGAGAAATTAGTTATCAAGTAACTGTAGATGGTAAAGAGGCAGAAAGAACAATCAGTAATTTGTCAAAAAGTTCTGATAGTTTATCAAAAAAATTTACATCATTTGGAACAAAAATGACAGTTGGAGTAACCGCACCATTAACAGCTTTAGCGACTGCTGGAGTTAAATATAATGCGACTATGGAGTCCTATTTAGCAAATTTAACAACATTATTAGGCGGTAACCAACAAGAAGCTCAAAAGTTATTAGACACATTAAAAGAAATGGCAAATACTACACCTTATGAAGCAACTGATTTAGTAAGCGCAACTCAAAAAATGATGGCATTTGGTATAAGTGCTGATGATAGCCTTAAATATCTTAACATGCTTGGAGACATTGCTATGGGTGATGCAAATAAAATGGATAGTTTAACTTTAGCTTTTTCTCAAATTTCAGCAAGTGGTAAAGCAAGTATGGAAGACATTAATCAGATGATTGACCAAGGATTTAATCCATTAACAATTATTGCTGAAAAGACAGGCGAAAGCATGGGTGATTTAAGAGATAGGGTTTCTGCTGGTGGCGTGTCATTTGAAGAAATAGCAGGAGCCTTTGAAACTGCAACTTCAAAAGGTGGTACTTTTTATCAATCTATGGATAAAGCATCACAAACAACTAATGGTAAAATATCATCTTTAAAAGATGCTTTTAATAGCTCATTAGGAAGTATGACAGAAAGTTTATTACCATTCGTTACGGAGGCAGTAAATGGACTTACTAAAGTTGCAAATTGGTTTGCTAACTTAGATGAAGATGGTAAACGCACTGTTTTGATTTTAGCAGGAATAGCTTTAGCTATTGGGCCAGTTTCAGCAGCGATAGGTACTTTAATAAAAGTTGGCAGCGGAATTAAAACATTAGTTTCAATAATTAAGTCTTGGAATGTAGTTACTAAATTAATGACAGTTGCACAAGGCGCATTAAATTTGGTCATGTCCATGAATCCTATAACTTTAATTGTTATTGCAATTGTTGCATTAATAGCAATTATTGTCTTGCTATGGAATAAGTGTGAGTGGTTTAGAGATGGAATAATGGCAATTATTAATGCAGTATGGTCTGTTATACAATCTGTTGCCTCATTTATAATGAATATTTTTACAACTGTATTTAATTTTATTTGGTCAATAGTACAAGCTTATGTAAATTTTTGGATAACAGTTTGGACTACTGTTTTTAACATAGTAAGTACAGTATTGACAAGTATATGGAATGTGATACAATCTGTGTTTAATTTTATATGGGGTATTATATCTAGCGTAATAAACAATATTATATCTGCCTTTAGAAATGTAGCTAATATAGTTAAGTCAGTATTCACGTCTGTAAAAAATGCTATTTCGAATTTATTTAGTGGTGTAGTGAACATCATTAAAGCTCCGATTAATGGTTTGATAGGACTAATCAATGGCGTTATTAAGGGACTGAATAAGATTAAACTACCAGATTGGGTACCAGGTGTCGGAGGTAAAGGAATAAATATTCCATTAATTCCAAAACTTGCTACTGGTACTAACTATATCGCACGTGAGGGATTAGCATATCTACACCAAGGAGAGGCAGTCGTTCCTAAAAAATACAATCCTGCCGTCGGAGGATATGGAAATTATTATCAACCAAATATCACAATAATTGCAGATATGGACGTTAATAAGTTTGGTAAGGCCTTTGTTAAAGATATTAAAACTTTTAGCGGTGGTGCCAAAAATTCATACAACTATGGAGGTAGTAGGTAATGTTTAATATATTTATTAATGATGAAGAAGTCGTTTGTGAAAGTTCTTTTGATATAGAAGAACAATTAGCGAATCCTTCTTCTATTATTTTGTCAAAAGTATTTCCAAAGAGTTGGAAAGGTACTAATAAATTGTTAACCGATTACTATTTTCCACAAGATTATTCAAAATGCAAAATTTATAAAAATAATAATTTGTATTTTTTAGGTATTGTAAAAAACAGTGCCGATATGGTACTTGATCCAAGGAAACCACATTATTGTAGTTTGCAAATTTTGGATTTTTCAACATTATTAAGTGAGGGAGATACGCTTGACTATGTAATCACAAACAAGACTGTAACACAAGCTATTAATCAAGTTATTGAAAGTGTTAGTAAGTATGGATTCATAGTAGGAAATATAACGATAGCAGAAGAAAATGATACATTAATAGGTGCTTATTCGACTAATGAAAAAGCACCTTATGATGTTTTTCAGTATTTGGCTCAAATATCACAAAGTAGATGGTCAACTAGATTGGTTAACGAGAACGAGATAGCTATAGACTTTATTGATTATAGTTTAGTTGATAATACTAGCACGATTCAAAATACTCCAAATTTTTTTAATAATAATAAAATTAATGATATTGGTTATTCTTATTCAACTAGTGATTATAGAAATAAACAAGTGATTACTTCTGATGCTGTAGTTGGAAATTTTTTACAAAATCAAACATTTGTTGCAGATGGACAAACTACAGAATTTCAATTGGAACAAGTGATAGCTAGTATAAAAGAAGTTAAAGTAGATAGCATTGAAAAACTGGTTGCTACTAAAGAGGAATATGATTTAGGTATTATTTGTGATTTCTATTACGAAGAAAAAGGAGATACTATAATATCTGTTGAAAAGATAGCTTCAGGAAGTCAAGTAGAAGTTTCTTATTATCCAATAGTTAAAGGAAGAGAGGTCGTTTCTTCATCAGACGAAATATTAAGAATAAATAAAAATCTGGGAATAGATGGAACAATTGTAAGATATGAAAATAGAAATGATGCGACTTCTAATAGGGAGTTATTAGCTGTTGCGAACAGCTATATAAAATATAAAAGCAAACCTGATTTAGAAATAGTGATTGTTTCGTTATTAGATTTTTTAAGTTTGGGGAGCAAATATTATTATGACGCTCCATTAGACAGCCTAAAAGATAGTTATTTAGTTACTAAAAAAACAACCCATGTCTTGCAATCAGGAGATTTTATAAAGTGTGAATATGAGTATACGTTATCCAATAATTATGATACTGAAGACGAACTTAATTATTTCGATAATCAACGTTCTAAAAACTCTGGAAATATAGAAAAAGGAAGTTTCATCACAAGAAATGTTGATATAATAAATAATTGTTTTATTGAATTTAATGGTTTGTCAATAGAAAAAATCGAATTTAATAGCAATAATGTATTGGAAGCAATAATCGAAGCACCGTTTGTTAAGTAGGAGGTAAATTATGACTGATGACTTTAAAATAAAAGTTTTAAAATATCTGACAGGCAATTTAGTTAAAAATGAAGGTAATAATATTCCTAATTTTAGTGAAGTATCTACCATTACAAACAATCTGTATAACTATATGAATGAAAAATTTTCTTCATTTGGCAGTGGTAATTATTTAGTACTCGACGGAATTCAAGGTTTAAAGAGTGGAGAGGGGTTATCTTTGAGTGTTATTTATGGACTATACAATCAAGTCAACTCGGTATACAATAATGGTTTTGTTATTATAGTTGATGAAGAATATAATCCCGTTCAATTAATTACTAGTTTTGATAATGGTGTTCAGTTGAATAAGATACAAATCATGAACGTAGATGAAAATGGAGAGTTTTTTATGATTGATGAAGTAGATGGAAAGTTCAGATTTATTATGCTAAATAATATATTATTGAAAAGAGAAAATGAAGATTATAAAATGAATTTGAGAAAAAGTTATTTTTTTCCAAATGAATATAATCCATCTACTGTTTCTAGTCTAGGAATCCAAATGTTAAAAAAAGTAATAGGAAGTTCTTATTATTTAATGGTATTTAATTTATCGCAAAGTGGAGATGTAGGAAACAGTGGAAAAGCTTCTGTTTTAACATTGAAAGTTAATGTAGGAAGTGAAAATGAATGGAAAATATATAGCTATAACCAGTCTGCTGATTTTAGAGCTAGCGATATTTATATATCTTATGATAGTAATAATTTGAGTTTTCGACTTGGTGGGCAGATATTATCAATGAGTGATTATAAGCTTCGAGCTTGTGAATTTTTAAAATTTGATTCTGATGATATTGTCTTTAGGCTTTACAATGTGGAAAGCAAAATTTTTTATTACAATAATACAATAGCTTACGGATATAACATTTCTTTTTCAAGTGCAAATAATGTAAAATTTTTAATTTATAAATTCTATTTATCAGATGAGATTTATAGCTTTGAATATGATGAGTTGTGGAGCTATGAAACGTCATTTGTAGAATATGGATTATTTGATACTACAATTATGAGAATGCTAAAAGTGAATAATGAAGTTTTTTTTGAAATAATGGTTTTAGTAAATGACGATGTGTTCGAGTATCAATTAGGAAGAATAATTGGAGATAATGTTTATGCTGAAAAAATAGGAAATTTTACAAATTCAAATACATTTGAGCTAACAAACTTTTTTGTTTATAAACAATATAATTTATATAGGTTTTATATTCAAGCAGGGAATGAAGTTTATATAATTTATCAAGTTTATAATTCCAGCAATTTTAATGGAGTAGAATATGAGAATATTAATTCTTTGCTTCCAAAGTATTCTAATTTATATAATGATGATAATGAAATTGTTTTTTCTCGTAATTTGTACAATAAAGTAATAAACGAAAACACAACCACAAGTACAATTGAGGTCCCTAACGTTATGTTGAATGATTCAACTATAGTAAAAGAGGAACTTGTAAGTGATACAAATACTAGTTTAATCATAAATCAACAAAACGTTGTAAAAAATATCTATGAAACTTTATATTTTAATTTTATAAATTCAGTTTCAATATACGATAACAACAAAAATAATAAGTTGATTAACAAATATGCTTCTTCAATGTTGAATAAATCTATCAATAATGTTTTAGACTATGATGACATTAAACTTTCAAAAATTAAGATTAATTATTCAGATGGTACAAATGAAGTTGAAAAAGTATCAACTGTTAAAATAAGCGATTATAAATATAACATTTTTTTCAATTTTTATGTGAAGAAAAATGTAGATACTATTGAATTTATAAGCGAAGATGAAAAAATAATTTATTTAAATATAAATGCTAATAATTTACAAATAAATAATTTATACAAAATAAGTCAAAATGTGGAGGTGGTATAAAGGCGAAGATAACATATGTGAATAAAGTGACTTTAAATGAAAATCCTGATATTCCTGATGAAAATAAAGTGAAAGCTAGTGATCTGAACGAAATAAAAGAGGTCGTGAATGAAAATGTTGATGTTCTAAATGAAACAATTAATAATTTATATAAAATAGGAGATTTATTTTTGTCAACAAATAGTGAAAATCCAACTGTAAGGTTTGGAGGGACATGGGAGTTATTTGGCAAAGGAAGAACATTGGTCTGCGTTGATGAAGATGATTCTGACTTTAATATAGTCAAGAAAACAGGAGGAGAAAAAAACCATACACTTACTGTTAATGAAATGCCTTCTCATAACCATCCTTTAAAATATAGTGATTCTGATACTGGATTTGGAGGAAATTATTTAACTGCTGGTAAAAAAAGCACTTATAAAACATCAGCAACAGCAATTGACAATATAGGCGGGGGACAGCCTCATAATAACGTTCAACCTTATATCACATGTTACATATGGGTAAGGATTTCATAAAGGATGGTAAAAAATGGATATAATTCAATATATAACAAAATACTCAAGTGATTTTATTGTAATCTTGAGTTTTTTTGGTATTGCATTAGAAGTAACACCAATTAAGGTAAATCCACTAAGTTCAATATTAAAATTTATCGGTAAAAAGATTAATGAAGAAACAAATGAAAATGTTTCTAAACTTGTTGGGAAAATAGAAAATGTAGAAAAAGAACTATATGCAAATAAAAAGAAACAATACAGTTTGATAATTTCTAATTTTGCAAGTGATTTAAGACATGGAATTATAAAAAGTGAAAGTCAATACATAGCAATACTTGAATTATGTGATGAATATTTGGCAAATGGATGGAATGGGAAAATAAAATTAGACAGTATTTTTATAAGAGAAGAATATATGAGAGTTGGCGAAAAAGTAAAAAATGGTGAATACAAAATTAAAGGAGGTGATTAAAAATGGAATTAACTGAAATTTTAACAATAGTAACTATTATTGCAACATGGATATTTGGTATTTTGTCTAAAAAATCATCGTTCATAAATAACAATTTAATACCAATACAAAATATAGCAATTGGTATTGTAGTTGCAATAATTGAATGGATTATTACTAAAGACTTTTCAATGGCAATTGCCTTATCAGGTTTAATTGCTGGTGGAACATATGATGTATTTCATAATTTAGAAAAAATAGTGAGAGGAGAATGAAATTATGGTAGAGATAGTTAAAAAGATAGTTCCAGAAAGTAAATATTCAACAAAGTGCCCTTATAGTATGAGACCAACTAGAATAGTAGTACATAACACAGCGAATGACGCGTCAGCAATTAATGAGATTGCTTATATGACTAATAATGATAAAGAGGTGTCTTTCCATTATGCAGTTGATGATAAACAAATTGTGCAAGGTATTGAAGAAAATAGAAACGCTTGGCACGCTTCTGATGGAAATGGAAAAGGAAATCGTGAAGGAATAGCAATAGAAATATGTTATTCTAAAAGCGGCGGTGCAAAATTTATTAAAGCAGAACAAAATGCAGTTGACTTAATCGTTGATATACTTAAGCGTTACGGTTGGAGTACAGATAAGGTTACTAAGCATCAAGATTACACTAATAAATATTGCCCACATCGTACATTAGATATGGGGTGGGATAGATTTATTAAAATGATTGAAAACAGGTTAAATGGTGGGCAAAATCAAACTACAAATACATCTAATAAAAAAGTTAATGTCTTCTATAGAGTAAAAACTAAAAAACATGGATGGTTAGCAGAAGTCAAAAATCTTGAAGATTATGCAGGTTGGGAAGATTCACCAATTACTGGCTTAGCCATCAGAGTTGATAAAGGTTCTATTAAATATAGGGTACACATCAAAGGTAAAGGATGGTTACCATATGTAACTGGTTATAACATTAATGACATTATCAATGGTTTTGCTGGAGATGGAGAAAATGTTATTGATGCTATAGAGGTTTATTATAATACCCCAGATAGTATTAGACCTTACAAAAAAGCAAAATATAAGGTCAATAATTATAGTTGGCAGTATGATAACGAAAAAAGAAACGGACAGGACGGTTATGCAGGAGCATTTGGGGTAAATGCCACTAAATTTCAAATAGTAATTGAATAGGTAATTAATATATGAGTAAAAAAAGACCATGTTCAAAGTTAATAAAATGTGAGTTATTTTTAAAATGTGGAAGAATTGATATGTATAATATGAAGGAATATGCTAAAGAAAAGTTGCAATTACATCATGATCCACCATTTAGAATAACTCATCATACTATTTATGAAGAATCTTTTCTATTATCAGAAGAAAGCCATACAAAATTACATAAACTTGAATTAGATGATCATAATGAGTATGATAGAAGAATGAAAAAAATTAGAGAAAATAAAAAAATATTAGAAAAAATAAGGGAGTAGGCAAAGATGCTTACTCCTATTTTTTTTATAAATAATTTCTTCTAAATATCTTAATAAATTCTTCTCTAGTTCCAATATTTTGTTCAAAATATAATTGTGCTTGTTTGTGCCAATAGTCGTTAAAAAAGGGGTTATTTTGGTTTAGAGAGTGGCATTCTCTGCATAAGGGAAGTATAAAGCCATATTTCATTGAATTTCTTCTATTACGACCGCCAAAAATTTCATGTAGGTCGTCTTTTTTTCTGCCACATAGATAGCACATATTTAAATTGCTAGTAAATAAAGAATATCTATTTCTTTCTAATTTAGCAAGTTTATTTGATTTTTTCTTAATTCTCTGCAGAGTTTTTGCAGAGTTTTGCAGAGTTTTTGCAGACTTTATTATTTGATTTTTATTTGATTTATATTCTTTATTATCACATTCCCTACAAAGGGAAAACATTATTTCTTTTTCAATTAATTTACAATATGGTCTATTTTTTCTCTTTTTTAAATGTGTGCAGTACTTCATATTTCCTCTCCTTTTTAAGTTGTACTAACTAATTGACTCCTGGAGGTTTTTCTGGACCTTCAAGTTCCTTGTTTTACGGAAATCCGACTGAAAAAGAAAAGTTACTTGCAGAAAGAGTTATTCGTGGTGAATATTATTATCCTGCTACTAATGCTTTATGGTTTTATGCTCCTAAAACTGGAGAGGGTTGTAATAGTTCATGGTGGGATCAAGATTATGCGGGTAAGTATAAAAACCATTGCTTTTATAAACCAGATCCAGGCGTTTGTAAAGAAATACATTAAAAGGATTAACTTTGGTATTAATCCTTTTATTATTAACATTTTAATTTTATTGATTGTTTTGTTTGACAGTAATTGTATTTTAGTTTAAAATTAGATTAGAAAGAAGGTAATTTAATGTTAGAAAATAAAGTTGCAGTTGTTACTGGGGGAACTCGTGGAATTGGTTTAGAAATAGTTAAATTGTTTAAAGAAAATAATGCTGAAGTTATTTTATTTGGATCACGTAAAGATACTGTAGATAGAGCAGTTTCTAGTTTGAAAAAAGAAGGAATTGACGTTATTGGATATTATCCTGATTTGACAGATTTTGATGATGTAAAAAAAGTGATTGATGATATTGTATTAAAGTATGGAAAAATTGATATTTTAGTTAATAATGCTGGAAAATCTGCTAATAAGAAAATTGAAGATACAACTCCTTTAGAGTTTGCCGATATTATAGATGTAAATGTAAAGGCAATGTTTCACACTATAAAGGCAGTTGTTCCATATATGAAAGAAAATAAAGGTGGTGTGATTTTGAATACATCTTCAATGGTTAGTATTTATGGTCAAGCAGCGGGCGTTGGATATCCGACTAGTAAGTTTGCTGTTAATGGATTAACTAAGTCTTTGGCTAGGGAATTAGCTCCTTTTAATATTCGCATAAATGCAGTTGCTCCAGGTATAACTAATACTGATATGGTTTCCTCGCTTCCTAAAGAGATGATTGAACCACTTATAAAAACTATTCCTTTGGGACGAATAGGACAACCACGTGATGTTGCTAATGCTTTCTTATTTTTAGCTAGTGATATGGCAAGTTATGTAACTGGTGAAATATTATCTGTTGATGGTGCTGCTCGTAGTTAAGCAGTAAAAAAGAGTAAAATTAATTAAATTAATAAAAATAGATTAATTCGAGTAAAAAATCATTTATCTATTTTTTTTCTTCGCAAATATTTATATTTTAAAGCATGACAAAAAGAGGCAAAACGCCTTAAAAATTTTTTTTAAAAAAGTAGTGATTTCAAAGAACAATTGTGGTATAATTTAAGTATCAAATCTTAATTGAAAGTTTATTTCAATGTTTATAAGATTTGGGTTTGGTGAAGTAAGTGATTGAATAAGATAAGCACTTACTTCTTTTAATTTGAGCATTAATGATTTTGTATGTAAGTCGCCTTGTTCAAGTAATTGTCTAATAGTATGAGCAAATTGAATAAAAAAATAATGAACTTTCATAGCATTATCATTTCTACTATTCAAATGAGATATATTAAAAGTCCTATGTTTTTGTGTGTAAAAGCCTTCATTTTCAATCTTCCATCTATTTCTACCTAACTTAACAACAGATTTAATGTTATCATTATTTACAGGAATATTGCTTATATATCTGAATGTGGTTTCTTTATTATTTTTAGTTTTCTCAATAAACTTAAAAGCATGAACAATGATATCTTTATATTTAATATTAGTCGATAAATAATAGTCTTTAATCGTAGTTTCATTTTCTAATAATAGATTTCCTTCAAAAGCAGAGTTAATTTCTTTTAATCTATCAGGTTTTAGATTAAAAATATAGAACCATTTATTTTTATTACAAATTTTAATAATTGGTGTAGTAGCATAAAGACCATCTCCTGTAATAATAAATTTTTGTTTAGGATAGTTTTTCTTAATTCTTTTAATCATTCTTTTAAAAGCATTCGTTTCACAATCTTGTTTTTGTTTTTCAGTAAGCATTTTGGTATTTTCAATGAATTCAGAATCTAAACTAATCACAATATTACCAACACATAATTTACATTCCAATACATATTTATAATAAGAAATTTTACCATCTTTGTGTTTTCTTTGTAGACAATTATTATTCAAATTGTAATCGTGATTGGATAAACCAGTTCCGTCAAAAATAAGCTGAAAAGCTCCTTTATATTTATACTTATCAAACATTTTAGAACGAATTAAAGCTTTAACAATATATTTTTGTATTTTTCTTAATTCATCTATTTTTATATTAACAAAGACATCTTGGATAGTTTCCCAATAGGGTAATTCATCCAATTTTGTTTGACAAATTGTTGAAATATTTTCAATACAAGCATCCGTATTAAAATTATCATTTGAAATAATTGACAATGAAGTTAATTCACATAAAAGTCCAAATAATCTGGTTACACAAATTACCTTCATATCATAAGTAACATATGATTGATTTCTTGTATCAGTTAAATTATAAAATTTATTAAACAATTCTGGCAAATACTTTTGTATAATTGCGTATAAATTTTTAATTAAATTTTTATCTTTTCTTAATTCTCTTCTTTGTTTTCTGTTCACTACTACATACCACCTTTTTATTATATAGTAATTATATCAAAAAATCATTGCGAAGAAAATTTACTCTTTTTTTCTGTTTTTTATTAATATTTTTGACATTTTATAAAAATCATGTTATACTTTAATAGTAATCATTACTATTAAGGAGATAAAAATGAGAGTTACAAGACAAAAGAAAATAATTTTAGATATTATTAATCATTCATACGATCATTTAACTGCAGAACAAGTATATATAAAATGTCGTAGAGTTATTTCTAATATTAGTTTAGGAACTGTTTATCGAAATTTGAATAACCTCGTTGATGAGAGGAAAATTAAAAGAATTAAAATGAAAGATGGAGATCATTTTGATAATTTATTAGAAAAACATAATCATTTTATTTGTGATAATTGTGGAAGAATTATTGATATTAAAGATGATATTTCTTTGGAGTATAAAATAGGAAATAATAAAATAGTAGATTACGAAATTAATTTTAGAGGTATATGTGAAAATTGTTTAAGAAAGGAATGAATTAATTATGGAAACAGAAGTAAAAGATGTATTTAGTATGCCAAGAATTGGTGATGAAGCACCGCATTTTTTCGCAAGAACTACACAAGGAGACATTAATTTTCCCAAAGATTATAAAGGAAAATGGGTTATATTATTTTCTCATCCTGCGGATTTCACACCGGTTTGTACAACTGAATTTATGACATTTGCGAGTATGCAAGAAGAGTTTAAAAAAATGAATGTAGAATTAATAGGATTATCAATTGATAGTATTTATGCTCATATTGCGTGGTTAAGAACAATTAAAGAAAAAATAAAATGGAAAGATATGGAAAATGTTGAGGTTAATTTTCCGGTAATTGAAGATATTAAAATGGAAGTTGCAAATAAATTTGGAATGATTTCTCCTAAGGAATCTACTACTCAAGCAGTAAGAGCAGTATTCTTTATTGATCCTGAGGCTAAAATTAGAACAATTATGTATTATCCACAGTCTTTAGGAAGAAATTTTGCTGAAATTAAGAGAGTTATTCAAGGTTTACAAAAAGCAGACAAAGAAGCAGTTGCAACTCCTGCTAATTGGCAACCAGGAGATGATGTTATTGTACCTGCTCCAGGATCTTGTGGTTTAGCTAAAGAAAGAATCGAAAATAAAGATGCTGAAAGCTATTGTCTTGATTGGTTTTTATGTTTTAAAAAAGAGAGTAAATAATTTTTTGACATTTATACATAGCAAATTATATTGCTCTTTTTTATTTTATTGATTGTTTTGTTTGACAGTAATTGTATTTTAGTTTAAAATTAGATTAGAAAGAAGGTAATTTAATGTTAGAAAATAAAGTTGCAGTTGTTACTGGGGGAACTCGTGGAATTGGTTTAGAAATAGTTAAATTGTTTAAAGAAAATAATGCTGAAGTTATTTTATTTGGATCACGTAAAGATACTGTAGATAGAGCAGTTTCTAGTTTGAAAAAAGAAGGAATTGACGTTATTGGATATTATCCTGATTTGACAGATTTTGATGATGTAAAAAAAGTGATTGATGATATTGTATTAAAGTATGGAAAAATTGATATTTTAGTTAATAATGCTGGAAAATCTGCTAATAAGAAAATTGAAGATACAACTCCTTTAGAGTTTGCCGATATTATAGATGTAAATGTAAAGGCAATGTTTCACACTATAAAGGCAGTTGTTCCATATATGAAAGAAAATAAAGGTGGTGTGATTTTGAATACATCTTCAATGGTTAGTATTTATGGTCAAGCAGCGGGCGTTGGATATCCGACTAGTAAGTTTGCTGTTAATGGATTAACTAAGTCTTTGGCTAGGGAATTAGCTCCTTTTAATATTCGCATAAATGCAGTTGCTCCAGGTATAACTAATACTGATATGGTTTCCTCGCTTCCTAAAGAGATGATTGAACCACTTATAAAAACTATTCCTTTGGGACGAATAGGACAACCACGTGATGTTGCTAATGCTTTCTTATTTTTAGCTAGTGATATGGCAAGTTATGTAACTGGTGAAATATTATCTGTTGATGGTGCTGCTCGTAGTTAAGCAAAAAACTTGCATTATTTTATATTTTATGGTAATATAATCTTTGCAAAAAAAATGAAAATGTTTTTTAGCTAATTTTAAGGGGGAATTATTGTGAAAGAATATTTTTATTTGAAAAAAGATGAGATTGATAAAATTGATATTGAAGATATTAATGCATTAGCGTTTTTCACTTTGTCTTTAACTACGAGAGGAAAAACAGTTGATACTTATATACTTCATTTAAAAAAATACTTTGAAGAAAATGAAGTGAATAATTATTTTTCAAATATTTATAATAGGATTTGTAATGATTTTAAGGCTATGCGATTATTGAAAACAATTATTAATCTTTGTTTGATTGAAAATAATTTGAATAATGGGGATATAAATCAAGAAAATATTAATTTATATCATAAAACTATTAGTGAATATAATAAAATTATTACTAGTAATCAAAGAGATTGTTATTTATTAAAAAAAAGTAGAAAGTAAAAATATGGCTAATTTAGTTAGCTTTTTTATTGTTATGTAGAAAGTTTTTAAGGAAAAAGTCTTATTTTTAAGTCTTTTTACTTTAACTTTCTACATAACTAAACTTTCTACATAATTATTGAATAGGAAAGTTCTTCGTTCAAGAACAAACAAAAAAGACGCATCAGATTTTATTCTGATGCGACTAAATAGAGAACTGCGTTTCCTTCTTTAAAAACTATTTTTCTTTATATTCATGTATCTTTCCATGAATACTTATGTAGTAAATTGGAACCATTTTTCCAGAACATTTTTCACAGTTAAATTTAGGTGGATAGTTAGTATCAACACCAAAACTATCAGATGCATCTAACATTTCTACAATTTCTGTAGGGATATTTTCTTTTGCTTTACATTTTGGACATATGTATTCAATAAACTTGCCATTCTTTTTCATTTTTTACCTCCACTAGGTACACCGATATTGAAATTGTATAACAGTTTTACATTTACTACATATTAAAGGTGAATCGTTAAAATTACTTACACTTAACAGAAACCATTTATTAAACTTTCTAGCAAATTCGATTTTCTTTGGATGTACCAACATAATCATTTTATCAAGAAATTTGCTTTTTCTACAATAAAATCCATAGTATCTAATAGTTTTAAATTGATATTCATAGATATGAATAATAATTCTTTTAATAAAATTGAATATATGGATTGTTTCAACGACAAATAAATCATCTTCATGTCTTTGATACCAGAAGGTTATATATTTTCCATTAATGTTTAATATTTTAGAAGCTGCAAAGGCAGGTCTACCACAATATCTTAAAACATATTCAATATTTTTCTTTGTACCAAGATTTTCGCTTTTCTTTGCTCTTACATAAAAACCATTTTTCGAAGTACTGTAAATAAGATTTTTAAATTTTCTAAATTTTTCTTTTCCAATATCTTCTTCTAGTAGATCTTAAAGAACTTTTTGAAAACATTTTCTTAACATATTAAAAAACATTGACAAACATATGTTTTGTATGTTATAGTTTAATTACAAGTGAGGTGGTATGTTATGAAGGGTTATAAAACTTATA
>CALVSA010000006.1 GCA_944358825.1 uncultured Bacilli bacterium | reverse complement strand
TATATATTAATATCTATGTTTCACGTGAAACCTTAAATAAAATTATATATTAATATCTATGTTTCACGTGAAACCTTAAATAAAATTATATATTAATATCTATGTTTCACGTGAAACCTTGAATAAAATTATATATAGATATCTATGTTTCACGTGAAACCTTGAATAAAAAAAATATATAGATATCTATGTTTCACGTGAAACCTTGAATAAAAAAATATATAGATATCTATGTTCCACGTGAAACCTTAAATAAAATTATATATTAATATCTATGTTTCACGTGAAACTTTAAATAAAATTATATATAGATAGCTATGTTCCACGTGAAACTTTAAATAAAATTATATATAGATAGCTATGTTCCACGTGAAACTTTAAATAAAATTATATATAGATGCTATGTTCCACGTGAAACCTTAAATAAAATTATATATAGATAGCTATGTTTCACGTGAAACCTTGAATAAAAATATATATTATTAGCTATGTTTCACGTGAAACCTTAAATATAATTATATATTAATATCTATGTTTCACGTGAAACCTTAAATAAAATTATATATAGATAGCTATGTTTCACGTGAAACATAGCATATATTCGTATATTAATAATTAATTGTTGTATAAAAAAACAAACAAATGTATGTGTCGGCTGAGTTAATTAAAATAATTGAGTAAAAGGTATTGATTTTTCTGACAAAATATAATATATTATATGTGGCACAACAATAATATTGGAACCGAGTCAGGGTTGGAAGACAGCAGCTCTAACAATCACTTATTGTGTGTGTCTTTTTTTAATTATTTATAGTTAATTAATAATAATTGTTGATATACGAAGATTATATAAAAATATTTCCCGGGAAATATTTTTGATGAGGTGTTGTTTATGGATGATGTAGAATATATGGATATTGCTCTTGAACAGGCTAAAATTGCTTATGCTTTAAATGAAGTTCCAGTAGGAGCTATTGTTGTTAAAGATGGTATTGTTATTTCTAAAGCTTATAATAGACGTGAAAATGATAAAAATGTTACTAGACATGCTGAAATTATTGCTATTGAGGAAGCTTGTAGAAAATTAGATAGTTGGAGATTAGATGGTTGTTGTATTTATACTACTTTTGAGCCTTGTATGATGTGTATGGGAGCTATTATGGAGAGTAGAATTTCTAGACTTGTTTATGGAGTTAAAAAAGTTGGTAATTATTTCCCGGGAAATAATTTTGAGGTAGTTAATGGTATTAAGAAGGATGAATGTTTGGAATTATTGCAAGTTTTTTTTGAAAATAGAAGATGAATATTTCCCGGGAAATAATTTGTCTTATTTTTTTGTCTTAAAAATCCAAAATAAAAAAGAAAATTTTAAATTTAAATAAAAAAATTAAAAATTAATACAAAAAATTGCTGTAAATAAAGTGTTGAAATATAAAAGCTTTTTGTTGATAAAGCGTTTTTGCTATGTTATAATATGTTTGTGGGGTGAATACAATATGGGATATTTAGCTTTATATAGAAAATATCGACCTGATTCTTTTGAAGATGTTGTCGGACAAGAAAAGATTATTAAGGTAATTAGTAATGCTATTGTTAATAATAAAGTATCGCATGCGTATTTATTTTCTGGTCCTAGAGGTACTGGTAAAACCACGACTGCTAAAATAATTGCTAAAATGGTTAATTGTGAGCATTTAATTGATGGTAAACCTTGTAATAATTGCGATAGTTGTTTGAATATTTTAAATAGTAATGATGTTGTTGAAATAGATGCTGCTAGTAATAATGGTATTGAAGAAATTAGAGAAATACGTGATAAAGTTAATTTTGTTCCTAGTAGTTGTAAATACAAGGTTTATATTATCGATGAAGTTCATATGTTGACTACTCAAGCTTTTAATGCTTTGTTAAAAACTTTGGAGGAACCACCATCTCATGTTATTTTTATTTTAGCAACTACTGAATTTTATAAGATTCCGCTTACTATTTCTTCTAGATGTCAGAAATTTCAATTTACTAAAATAGATGATGTAGCAATTGTTGATAGACTTAAAAAAATTAGTGAAATGGAAGAAATTGAAATAGAAGAGGATGCACTCTACGAAATTGCTCGTCTTGCAGATGGAGGATTAAGGGATGCAATTAATTTATTAGATCAGTTAACTGCTTATGAGAGTGGAAAGATTAATATTTCAGACGTTTTTAAAATTAATGGTTCTGTTTCTTATGATGAGTTGTATGAAGTTTTAAAATTTGTTATTGATAAAAATAATAAAGAAATTATTGCTTTTGTTGAAAATATCGATAAGAATGGGAAAAACATTAATAAATTTGTCGAGGAAATTATTATATTTTTAAAAGATGTTTTAATATTTAAAAATAGTAATGTTATGTCTAAAATAGGGGATAAGAATGATAAAATTGAAAAAATATCTAATTATTTGGACGATAGTACAATATTTTACTATATAGAAGAACTTAATGAACTATTATCTAAAATAAAACTTGCTAGTTATCCTGCTATTTTGTTAATTGTTACATTGTTAAAAATTAGTTCTTTTAATAATAGTGATAATAATAATACAGAGAATATTTCCCAGGAAATAATAAAAAAAGAAGAAGTTGTTGAAGAAGAAAATAAAGTTAAAAAAGTAGAAAAAGTTGTGAATCAGGAAAAAAAGGTTAATTATAATGTATTAATAGATGTTGAGGTTAGAATTAATAATGCTTTAGCTACTGCAGAAAAATCTATTTTAAATGATATTAAAAGTAGTTGGAGTAAGATTTCTGATTATTTATTAGATGATCGATTTAATGTAATTGCAGGACTTCTTTCTGATGTTATTCCGGTTGTGGCATCTGTTGAATATATAATTTTAGAATGTAAGTATGAAGCTACTTCGTTTCGTTTGAATGAGCTTTCTGATGAGATATCTAATTTATTATTTGAAATCTATCATAATAAATATAAAGTGGTTTCTATTTCTGTTGAGCGTTGGAATAAAGAGAGAAATAATTATGTAAGTAATTTAAAAAAAGGTATTAAGTATTCTTTAAAAGAAGAAAAAAATATTGCAAATAATAATGAAAATAAAAAAAATGATTCTCCTGTAGATAAATTAGTTGAATTATTTGGAGAAGATATAATAGAATATAGATAAGGAAAGGTGATAGTATGAATATGCAAGCTTTAATGAAACAAGCTCAAATGATGCAAAAGGAGTTACAAAAAACACAAAAAGATTTAGAAAATACTATATATGAAGGGAGTTCCTCTTTAGTATTTGTTAAAATGAATGGTAAAAAGGAACTAGTGTCTGTAGAAATTAAAAAAGATTCTGAATTTGATGCAGAAGATTTGGAAATGTTAGAAGATATGATTTTAGTAGCTGTTAACGATGCTGTTAAAAAAGTTGATAAAGATAAGGAAAGTAAGTTGGCTAAGTATGGTAATGGATTAAGTGGGTTAATGTAAATGTATCCTAGTGTTATAAAAAAAATTATTGATAATTTTAAAGATTTTCCTGGAATAGGTGATAAAAGCGCTGAAAGGCTAACTTTTTCTTTGATTAATTTTGATAAAGATAAATTACAAAGTTTTGCAGATGCAATAATTGAAGTTAAAGAAAAAATTGGTAGATGTCGTATTTGTGGTAGTATATGTGAGGGAGAACTATGTTCTATTTGTCAAAATGAGAGCAGAAATCGCAAAAATATTTTTGTTGTGGAAAAGCCTAAAGATGTGTTTTTATTTGAGAAATTAGGTATTTATGATGGTGTTTATCATGTTTTAGGGGGCTTAATTTCTCCACTTGATGGTATAAATCCAGAAGATATTGCTATTGATGCACTTGTAGATAGGATTAATAAAAATGAAGCAAAGGAAATAATTTTAGCGTTAAAACCAACTATTGAAGGTGAGACAACTATGCAGTATATAAAAAAAATTCTTGAGCCTTATGAGATAAAAGTTACTAAAATAGCTACTGGTATTCCAATAGGAACTGATATGGAATATATTGATACGATGACTTTGGAAATGGCTTTAGAACAGCGAAAAGATTTTACATAAATTTATAATTTTAACATATTTTTTATTGGGTGATAGTATGTTAAAAAAATTTTTTCTTGTATTAAAAAAAGTGATTATGGCTGCAATTTTATTGTATGCTTATAATAAATTAGCAATTTCATTTAATGCAATTATTCCTATTAATATAGTAACGATTGCATTTGTTTCAGTTTTGGGAATACCAGCGATGGTTGGCTTAGTTTTATTCAATTTGTTGTTTTTTTAGGTGGTGAATTATATGTTTGATGATTATAGGGATGAACAATCAATTGCAGTTTCTTTATTTGAAAGAGCTATAAAAGAAAATAAGATATCACATGCATATTTAATAGATACTAATAATTATAAGAAAGCTGATAGTTTGATATTAACTTTTGTAAAGGCTTTATTGTGTCCAAATAATCATCTAGAAAATAACAACAATGATTGTGATTTTTGTAAAAGAATTGATCTTGGTAATTGTCTTGAATTAAAAATTATTAAACCTGATGGAACGTGGATAAAAAAAGAACAGTTGCACGAATTACAAGAAGATTTTAGTATGAGGGCAGTTGAAGGAAATAAGCGAGTTTATATAATAAAAGAATGTGAAAAAATGAACAAGTATGCTGCTAATTCTATTTTAAAATTTTTAGAAGAACCTGTTGATAATATTATTGCGATATTAGTTAGTAATGATGTATCTAAATTATTAGAAACTATTATATCTAGATGTCAGATGATAAGATTAAATAGCGATATTGATAAGTATACTAATACTTTAGATAAATTATTTATAGATGATAATAATGTCGAAATATTAGATAATTTGTTGAATTTCATAGACGAATTTGAAAATAAAAAAACAGGTTGTATTGTTAATATAAAAAAAATATGGCATAATCATTTTAGTAATAGAGAACTCGTAGGACAAGCTGTTGATTTGATGATAAAATATTATTATGATGTGTTATTAATTTTATCTAATAGAGATATTGCTTTTTTTACAACAAAAAAAGAGCATGTAGTAAATATTAGTAGTTTAAATAATATCGATAGTGTATTGTTAAAACTAGAATATTTAATTTCTGCTAGAAGTATTTTAGATTATAATGTGAATTTGAACTTATTTATTAATAAATTAATCATAGATATGGGAGGTGATTAGATGCAAATAGTTGGTGTAAAAATAAATAACAGTAATCAGATTAAATATTTTTATAATGAAAATTTAGATTTAAAAAAAGATTTGACAGTTATTGTTGATACAGATAAAGGTTTACAATTTGCAAAAGTGTATAATTTTGTTAATAAAGATATTGGTAAAGATAAAGTAGAGAATGGTAAAATTGTTAGAATTACTACAAAAAAAGATTATATACAGTATTTAACTAATTTAAAGGATGCAAAGGCTGCTGTTAAGAAGTGTCGAGAATTAATTAATAAATATGAATTAAATATGCATATAATTGATGCTGAATATACATTTACTAGAAATCAACTTATTTATCGCTTTATTGCTGATGATCGTGTTGATTTTAGACAATTGGCAAAAGATTTAGGAGCCTTTTATAAGACGAGGATAGAACTTCGACAAATAGGTGTTAGAGATAAAGCAAAAGAAATTGGTGGTGTTGGTCCTTGTGGTAGAAGATTATGTTGTAATTTATTTTTAAATGAATTTGATAGTGTTTCTATTAATATGGCAAAGAATCAATCATTATCTTTGAATCCTAGTAAAATTAATGGAGTATGTGGAAGGTTACTTTGTTGTTTAAAATATGAAAATGATAATTACTCTAAAAGTCGTGAAAATATTCCAAATATAGGAGCAGATATAAAAACGGATAAAGTTAAAGGACGTGTTTTATCGGTTGATATTTTAAATCATAAATATAAGGTTTTAACAGATAAAAATACTGTTGTGGAAGTAGTTGTGGACAGTGGAAGTAAAAAATAATCTATTAAATTTTAAAGATAAAATTATTTATCAAAATAGTGATTGGTTTATGTTTTCAATTGATTCTGTGTTACTTGCAAATTTTGTTAGTTTGAGGCCAAAAGATGAACTTATTTTTGATTTAGCTACTGGTAATGCACCTATAGCAATGTTATTAACTTATAAAACTAAGGCTAAAATAAATGGTGTGGAATTGCAAAAAGAAATATATGATCTTGGGGTAAAATCAGTAGTAGAAAATAATTTTAATAATCAGATTGAATTATTTAATATCGATATAGGGGATATTAAAGATAATTTTTCGGCTGAAATAGCGGATGTAATTACTTGTAATCCACCTTTTTTTAAAACTGGACATGAAAAAAATATGAATGATGTTGATATTAAAACAATTGCCCGTCATGAGGTAAAGTTGGACTTGGATACGTTATTGAAATCAGCAAGTTATTTGTTAAAAAATAAAGGCATCTTTGCTATGGTTCATAGACCTGATAGATTAACAGAGATAATATTAAGTATGAAAAAATATAAATTGGAACCTAAAAGAATTCAATTTGTATATTCTAATTCAAATAAAAATAGTAACATTTTATTAATAGAGGGTGTAAAAAATGGTAATTTAGGTATTAAAGTTTTACCACCATTTTATGTTCATAATAATGATGGAACTTATACTAAAGAAGTAAAAAAAATGTTTGAGGAGTGATTGTATGTGGCAGACTAGTTATGATGGTAAACCCACTTTATTTTTAGTACCAACACCAATTGGAAATTTGGAAGATATAACATTAAGAGCGTTAAATGTACTTAAAACTGTAGATGTTATTTTTTCAGAGGATACAAGAGAAACTTCTCTTTTATTATCGCAATATAAAATAAAAAAAAGATTAATATGTTTAGAAGATCATAATGAAAATGTTGTTAAAGAAAAAGTATTAAGTTTTTTGGAAGATGGACAATCAGTTGCCATTGTAACTGATAGAGGGACTCCTATTATAAGCGATCCAGGTTATAAGACAGTAAAATATATATCTGATTTGGGATTTAATGTAGTTTCATTACCAGGAGCAACTGCTTTTGTTCCTGCTTTAACTGCTTCTGGCATTGAGCCTTTACCATTTTTATTTTATGGTTTTTTAAACAGTAAAGAAAGTAGGAGAAAAAAAGAATTGGAATCTTTAAAAGATTTAACTTATACAATGATATTTTATGAAGCACCACATCGAATTGAAAAAACACTTAATAATATGTTGGAAATATTTGGAAATAGAATTATTAGTATTTCTAGAGAAATATCTAAAAAATTTGAAAGTATTTATCGTGGTGATTTAAAGCAAGCTATTAATGGTTGTAATAGTTTAAAAGGAGAGTTTGTTATTGTAGTACAAGGAGTTCATAATGTATCTAATAAAGATATTGATTATATAAGTTTAATAGATGAATATATAAAAGAAGGAATAATGGTAAGTGAAGCAATAAAAAAAGTCTCTAAAGAGTATAATATTAATAAAAATGAGTTATACAATAAATATCATGGAGGTAAATAATGAAGTTAATTGTTGGTTTAGGTAATCCAGGGGATGAATATAAAAATACACGTCATAATGTTGGTTTTTCATTTTTAGATTATATTTGTAAGAAAAATAATATCGATTTTACGAAAAAACAATTTAATGCAATTTATGGTGTTACTCGTGTTGATGGAGAGAGAGTTTTGTTAATAAAACCTTTATCTTTTATGAATTTATCTGGTGGTGTTGTAAAAAAATTTGTTGATTATTTTAAACTTCATCCCGAAGATATATTAGTCGTGCAAGATGATTTAGATTTACCATTAGGTAGAGTAAAAATTGTTAAAAATAGTTCTAGTGGTGGTCATAATGGTATTAAGGATATTGAAAGAAATTTAAAGAGTAAAGATTATATTCGTCTAAAAATAGGAATTGGAAACGATAAAAAATATGATACAAAAGATTATGTTTTATCTAAATTTAGTTTGGACGAACAAAAAAAATTAGAGTTAATTTATGAAAAACTTGATAATATTATGAATGATTTTTGTTTAATTTCTCTAGATAGAATGAAAAATAAATATAATAAACGTGATGGTATAATTGGGTGATAATATGAGTTTTTTTGATAATCTATTTAATATTGATAGTGATAATTATTATGGAGTAACTGGTCTTAGTAAAGAATTAAATTCTATATATATTTATAACAATTTTATTAAAGCTAATAAAAGTATGTTATTAGTAGTTAGTTCATTATTTGAAGCAACTAACTATTATCAGTCTTTATTAAACTATACTAATAATGTTTTATTATTTCCAATGGATGATTTTATTACCAGTGAAGCATTAGCAATTAGTCCAGAATTAAGTTTAGATAGAGTAAATACACTGAATAAATTAATTACAGATGATAAGTATATAGTGGTTACTAATTTGGATGGTGCTCTTCGTTATTTACCTACAAAAAAAGTATGGAAAAATTCAATTTTATCAATAAAAGTAGGAGATGAAATAAATCGTGATGAATTTATAAATAAATTATATAATTTAGGTTATGAAAAAGAAACATTAGTTACTCAAACAGGTAAAATGGGAATAAGAGGATATGTTATAGATATTTTTGTTGTTGGTAATGATTATCCTTTTAGAATAGAGTTTTGGGGAGATACTATAGATAGTATTAAATATTTTGATGTTGTGAGTCAAAGTTCTACTAAAACACTTAATTCGATAGAGATATTGCCGGTTCGTGAGTTTATTTTAGATAGTTATAGTGATGATGTTATTGTTAAGCAAAAATATTTAAAAAATTATTCTAAAGAGATAAGTGGAATTTTTGACTATATTGAAGATGGATTTTGTTTTTTTAATGATTATACGCAAATTTATAATAGTTATAAAATACTTCGTGAAACTATTTTAGAATATGATATTGATAATAAAGATTATATAAAGACTGATTATATGTTTGATTTAGGTGATATTAAGGCAAGTAAGCAAATATATTTGATGAATATAGATAATATTATAGATGGTTTAAAGTTACATAAAGTTAATAATTATTTATCTTTTTCTATTGATAATTATAATAATAATTATGAATTAATAAAAAAAGATTTAAATAAATATTTGGATAGTAAAAAGACTATTATTATTTGTCTTAATGATATAGATAGTAATAAGAGACTTTTAAAATATTTGGATTTAGATGTAGTTAATACTAATGAGGATAATATTTTTGAAAATAAGATTAATATTATAGTTAAACCGATTAAAACTGGTTTTATTTTTGATAATTATGTAGTTATTAGTGAAAATGATTTTTACTGTGAAAAAGAAGTAAATAAAACTTATCACAGTAAGTATAAAATAGGAACTAAAATTGGTAATATAAATAATATAACTAAAGGAGATTATATAGTTCATGAGACTTTTGGTATAGGTATTTATGATAGCCTTTATACTTTAGTTAAAAACGGATTAAAAAAAGATTATATTAAGTTAATTTATGCTGGTGGGGATGTATTATATATACCAGTGGAGAAAATAGATCGTATTACTAAATATTCATCTAAAGAAGGGGCAATTGTTAGAGTAAGTAAATTAGGAACAGATGAGTGGAAAAAGAAAAAATCTAGAGCAAGAAGTAGAATTGAAAATATTGCTGAAGACTTACTTAGGGTATCTGCTAAAAGAGAAATGTTAAAAGGCTTTGCTTTTTCAGAAGATGATGAAAATCAAGTTTTATTTGATTCTAAATTTAGTTATGATGAGACTGATGATCAATTAAAAGCAATTGAAATAATTAAGCATGAGATGGAAAAACCAAAACCTATGGATTTGCTATTGTGTGGTGATGTTGGTTATGGAAAAACTGAAGTTGCTTTTCGTGCGATTTTTAAAGCAGTTAATGATGGAAAACAAGTTGCATATTTGTGTCCTACTACTATTTTATCTAATCAACAATATAAAAATGCATTAGAAAGATTTAAGGATTTTCCAATTAATATTGCGCTTCTTAATCGGTTTGTTGATAAGAAAAAACAAACTAAAATTATTAATGATTTAAAAGATGGAAAAATTGATATTGTATTTGGAACTCATAGAATTTTAAGTAAAGATATTGAATTTAGAGATTTAGGTCTTTTAGTAGTGGATGAAGAACAAAGATTTGGTGTAACCCATAAAGAAAAAATAAAAGAATATAAAGCTAATGTTGATGTATTAACTCTATCAGCAACTCCAATTCCTCGTACATTACAAATGTCAATGGCGGGTATTAGAAGTCTTGCTTTAATTGAAACTCCTCCTAAAGAGAGATATCCAATTCAAACTTATGTGCTTGCTGAAAATAAGAATGTTATAAAGGATGCAATTTATAAAGAATTAGCTAGAGGTGGTCAAGTATTTATTTTATATAATAATATAGAAAAAATAGAGGATAAAGTAAAAGAAATAAATTTATTGGTGCCTGAGGCTAAAATAGACTTTGCTCATGGAAGAATGACTAAAGCTCTAATTGAAGGCAAAATGCAAAAGTTTATTGATAATAAATTCGATATTTTAGTGTGTACAACTATTATTGAAACAGGTATAGATATTGCAAATGTTAATACTTTAATTATAATAGATGCAGATCATTTTGGATTATCACAATTATATCAAATAAGAGGAAGAATAGGACGTAGTGATAAAATAGGTTATGCTTATTTAATGTATAACGAGCATAAAGTATTAAATGATATTGCTGTAAAAAGATTAAATACAATAAAAGAATTTACAGAACTTGGAAGTGGATTTAAAATTGCTATGCGTGATTTATCTATAAGAGGTGCTGGAGATATTTTAGGTAGTGAACAATCAGGTTTTATTGATACTATTGGAATAGAATTGTATTTAAAAATGTTAAATGATGCTGTTAGAAAATTAAAAGGTGAGGCTTTAGAAGAAGAAAGTGATGATACTATGCCGATATTAGATGTTGAGACTCATATTAGTGATAATTATACTCAAGATGAGGATTTAAAGATTGTTATTCATAAAAAAATTAATGAAGTTGATTCTTTGGAAAAATTAAAAGAAATTAAGGCCGAATTAGAAGATAGGTTTGGTAAGATTACTTATGATATGGAAATATATATGTATGAAGAATGGTTTGAGAAAATGGCTAAAAAATTAGAAGTAGAAAATTCTAAACAAACTAAAAATTTTATAGATTTGGAATTATCTATTAACATTAGTAATAAGATAGATGGAGAAAAATTATTTTATTTGGCATATGAAGTAAGTAAATATTTTAGGTTAAGTTATAAAAATAATAAAATTCATATTATTCTTGATACTGTTAAATTAGAAGAACACTTTATTATTTATTTAACAAAATTATTCTCTAGAATATTAAATGAAATGTTTTAATCTTTTCTTGCATAAAATTATGAATTTATTTCAAAATAATATTGAATGGAGGAAAATGATGAAAACAACTGGTGTTATTAGAAGAATTGATGAGTTAGGAAGAATAGTTATTCCTAAAGAAATAAGAAAAAACTTGCGTATAAAAAATGGTGAATCTTTAGAGATTTTTGTAGAAAATGATGATATTGTATTAAAAAAGTATTCACCAATTGAAAATTTAGAAACTGTAGCAAATAAGTATGTAGATATATTTAATCAAGTAATTAAACATAACATAATAGTAACTGATCGGGATAAAGTAATTGCTATGGCTGGGTCGCTTAAGAAAAATTATTTAGGTAAAGAAATAAGTGAGTTTACAGAACGATCTATTGATAGAAGAGATAGTTTTGTAGAAAGACAAAAGAAAAACTTTGAATTTGTTCAGGGAAATGTTGAGTATGGTTATTATTCATTTAGCTCAATTGTTAATAATGGCGATGCTCTAGGAGCTGTTATTATTATTTCTACTGATTTTCCAATTTTGGAAGCAGATGAGAAACAAGCAGTAATTTTGTCGAAGTTATTAGCTAAGTATTTTGTGGAATAATAAATTTTATAGTTTTATTTTAGTACATTTGTGCTATAATAGAACTATATTTTTTTGGAGGTAGAAATGAAGAGATTTTTTGAAAAAATATCAAAAGAACAATTTTTAAAAGATTTTTCTAATTTTGGTTGTAATTATGAAGATATAATTATTCCTATTAGAGCTACTAATGATTCAGCTGGTTATGATTTTTATTTGCCGTTTGATATAGAAATAAAACCAAATGAGGTTGTAAAAATACCTACAGGTATAAAGGTTAGTATGTATGATGATGAAATGCTTATTATATGTGTTCGTAGTAGTGTTGGTTTTAAGTATAATATACGGATGTGTAATCAGATAGGAATTATCGATTCTGGTTACTATAATAACAAAGAAAATGAAGGAGATATTTGGATTGCTTTGCATAATCATAGTAATAAAGCATATAAATTTAGAAAAAAAGATAGATTAGTTCAAGGTATTTTTCAAAAATTTCTTACTATTGAGAATGA
Organism: uncultured Bacilli bacterium; assembly: GCA_944358825.1. Lineage (GTDB taxonomy): Bacteria > Bacillota_I > Bacilli_A > RF39 > UBA660 > CALVVX01. The sequence goes on along the minus strand of CALVSA010000006.1, from coordinate 35,802 downwards.
TGAATTTATAAATAATATTCGTGTTGGTGGCTTAGGTAGCACTAATACAAAGGAGGAAGATTATGAATAAAGATAAATTTTATATAACAACGCCGATCTATTATCCATCTGCTAATTTCCATATTGGGCATTGTTATACTACAATTATTACTGATGCAATTGCTAGATATAAAAGATTAGAAGGAAAAGATGTATTTTTTATGACAGGAACTGATGAACATGGTCAAAAGATAGAGAAAAAAGCTGAAGAAGCTAATGTTACGCCTAAAGAATATGTCGATAAAATTGTTGAAGATTCAAAAGACTTGTGGAAGGCTTTAAATATTAGTTATGATAAGTTTATTAGAACAACTGATGAAGAGCATGTATTAGTAGTTCAAAAAATATTTAAAAAACTTTATGAACAAGGTGATATTTATAAAGGTGAATATAAAGGAATGTATTGTACTCCTTGTGAGTCTTTTTGGACCAAAACGCAACTTGTTGATGGAAAATGTCCTGATTGTGGTCGTGATGTTCATGAGGTTAGTGAAGAGGCTTATTTCTTTAGATTGTCAAAGTATCAAGATAGATTAGTTGAATATATAGAAACTCATCCTGATTTTATTGAACCAATTTCTAGGAAGAATGAGATGTTAAATAATTTTATAAAACCAGGATTAGAAGATTTATGTGTATCTCGTACTTCTTTTGATTGGGGAATTAAAGTAGATTTTGATCCTAAACATGTGGTATATGTTTGGATTGATGCGTTAAGTAATTATATAAGTGGTTTAGGTTATTTGACTAATGATGATAGTTTGTTTAAAAAATATTGGCCTGCTGATTTACATATTGTAGGTAAGGAAATAGTAAGGTTTCATACTATTATTTGGCCAATTATGTTAATGGCTTTAGATCTAGAGTTACCAAAGAAAGTATTTGGCCATGGATGGTTAGTAATTGGTGGAAATAAAATATCAAAGAGTTTGGGAAATTATAAAGATCCAAGAGAATATATAAAGGATTATGGTGTTGATGCTATTAGATATTTTGTTTTAAGGGAAGTACCTTTAGGAAATGATGGTAATTTTTCTGAAGAGGCTTTAATTAATAGAATAAATGGTGATTTAGCTAATATTTTGGGTAATTTAGTAAATAGAACTATAGGTATGATTAACAAATATTTTGATGGTGTAGTAGAAAATAAACATGTGAATGAAGAGATAGATAAGCAATTAATTGATATTGCGCTTAATTTAAAAGATAAAGTAAGTAGTAATATAGATAACTTAGAAATTTCACTTGCTCTTGAAAATATATTTGATCTACTTCGTGCTTGTAATAAATATATAGATGATACTACTCCATGGATTTTAGCTAAAAATTCTAATAATAATGATAGATTAGCTACAGTTTTATATAATTTAGTTGAATGTATTAGAATAAGTGCTGTTTTATTGCAGCCGTTTATACCTGATACTTCAGATAGTATATTTAGACAAATAAATACTGATAAGAAAGACTTTAAAACTTTGGATAAATTTGGTTATTATGCAACTAATAAAGTTGGAAAAGCAGAAGTTTTATTTAAAAGAATAGAAGTTGACGCAAAAATGTAAACTTCTTTTTTTATTTGAAATTTCATTTACTTTCTTTTTTATATTTGTTATATTAGTAGTGTAGTGTGTTGCAGTAAGAAAGGAAAGACTAAAATGTTCAATGATGAAATTAAAGAGGAAGTTTTAGTATTTGGTTTTTTTGTAGTAACACTGATATTTTTAATTATTTTAGTAATAAGTAGTAAAAATATTTTGGATATTTTATATTTGTTAGTAGTGCTTTATTATTTTATTAAATTTTTAATAATCAGCAGAAATTATACTAGATAGTATAATTTTTTTGATATAATATATATGGGAGGAATTTATGATTGATACACATTGTCATTTGTATAAAGAATATTATGAAGATTTAGATTTGATTATAAATAAAATAAAAGATGCAAATATAAAAGCTATAATTGTTAATGGTTGTGATATGAAGAGCAATTTAGAGGTATTAGAGTTAGTTAAAAAATATGATATCGTATATGGAGCTTTGGGCTTTCATCCAACTGAATTAGATGAGGTTAATATAGATGATTTAGAATGGTTAGAAGAACATATTAATGATGATAAGATAGTTGCTTTAGGAGAAATTGGGCTTGACTATCATTATGATAATACTGATAAAGAGAAACAGCAATATTTTTTTAAGAAACAGTTAGATATTGCTAATAAGTATAATAAACCCATTATTGTGCATACTAGAGATAGTATACAAGATACATATGATATATTAGAAAAATCAAATTGTAGAGGTTCAATTCATTGTTATACAGGTAGTGTTGAAATGGCTCATAAGTTTATTGATTTAGGCTTTTATTTGGGAATAGGAGGAGTAGTAACATTTAAGAACGCTAAAAATATAATAAAAGTAATAGAAGAGTGTGATTTAAAATATATTTTATTAGAAACTGATGCTCCATATTTAACTCCAGAACCTTATCGAAAATATAAAAATGACTCATCTTATTTGCCTGTAATTGTTGATAAAATCGCTGAAATTAAAGGGCTTAATAGTGATAGTGTTATAGCTATTACGAGCACTAGTACATCTAGCATATTTGACATTTAGATTAATTTATGATAGAATTATATGTGCCTGAGAAAAAAATAAGAGGTGATTTAATGAAAAAAATAGTTGCAAATACATTAATTGTGGGAACACAGTTAATGGTGGGAGCTCTATTTTTAGTAGGGTTGTTTAATTCTAAGGCAGAAGACGATATGGTCGCTGTTGTAGAAAATAACAATTTAAGTAAAATGGCCGATGCTGTAAATGTTATGTTTGTATCAGATATAGCTGATGGCAATGCATTTTTAGATGAAAAAGATGAAAGTAAAGATAAAAAAAGTGAAGAGGTTTTAGAAAGTTTAGAGGAAGAAAAAACAGAAGAACCAGTAGTTGAAGAGGCTCCTGCACCTGCTGAAGAACCAGTTTATGTTGAAGAAGAGCCTGATTATAATGTTATTAGAACTTATGTTGGAACACTTACTGGATATGGCCCAAATTGTAGTGGTTGTTCAGGCAAAACAGCAAGTGGATATGACGTAAGAAATACTTCAACTTATATGGATCCAGAGTTTGGTGAAGTTAGAATTGTTGCAGCGGACGCTTCAATACCGTTTTATACTATTGTAAGAATTTCTAATATTCCAGATACTGATCCAATTATAGCTATTGTACTTGATACTGGTGGAGCAGTTGGTTTTGGTAAACATACTTTGTTTGACTTACTATTCCCAAGTGAACAAGTTGCAATGCCACTTACTTATAATGTTAAGTTTGAAATATTAAGAGAAGGTGCTTAACCTTCTTTTATTATAAAAAGAGGTGAATTATGCAGGAATTTAAATTTAAAAAGAAATTTGGACAAAATTTTATTACTGATACTAATTTAATCAAGAAAATTATAAGTTATGCTAATATTACTGATAATGATTTAGTAGTTGAAGTTGGTCCGGGACAAGGAGCATTAACTAGCGAAATACTTAGTAAAGCTAAATATTGTTTAATTTATGAAATAGATAGTGATTTAGAGTTTTATTTAAATGAAAAATTTAGTAATTTTAATAATTATGATTTAAAGTTTATTGACTTTTTAGAAGCAGATATAAATAATGATATTAAAAATATTTGTTATGATAGATTACTTTTTATTTCTAATTTGCCATATTATATTACAACTCCAATTGTAAAAAAAGTGGTTGATAGTAACTTATTTGATACGGTATTAATTATGGTTCAAGATGAAGTTGCTAATCGTTTTTGTGCTAGTGTTAATTCTAAAGATTATGGCTCTTTAACTGTTTATTTAAATGCTTATTACAAAGTAAGTAAGTTGTTTAAAGTTAATAGGAAATTATTTAATCCATCTCCTAAAGTTGATAGTGCTGTTGTTCTATTAGAAAAAAAGAAAGATGTTAATATTAAAGATTTTAATTTATTTAATAAGTTAGTAAAGGATAGTTTTCAATTTAAAAGAAAGACTTTAAAAAATAATTTAAAAAATTATGATTTGAACTTGATTGAAGGTATTTTAAATAAGTATAATTTATCTATTCAAAATAGAGCGGAAGATATTAATGTTGATATTTATATAGAAATAGCTAATAATTTAGAAATGTGATTTTCATATTTCTTTTTTTTGTTCATATATATATAATGGTGATAATATGTTTAAGGTTGGTGATTTAGTTACAAGAAATTCTTATAATAATGATATTGTTTTTGAAATTATGTCTATTGAAGATAATATTTGTTATTTAAGAGGTGTTTTTGTTAGACTTTGTGCAGATAGTGATATAAGTGATTTAAAAAAATACGTAGATAAGGATTTAAATGATAATTTTGAGCCTATTTTAGAAGAGTATAGGAATTTAGATCGTAATGAGTATTTTTATCTGCCTGGTAGAATTTTGCATTTAGATGGTGATAAAAATTTTTTGGATAAGTGTATGGATTTTTATAAAAGAAATAAAATTAAAGCTTATGGAATTTATTTGGATGAAAGTGAGTTTAGTAAAAATGTGTATAATTATTTAGAAAAATATAATCCTGATATATTAGTTTTAACTGGACATGATGCTTTATATCGTAAAAAAAGAAATAACAATAGTTATAAAAATACTAGTTGTTTTGTAACTGCTGTTAAGGAAGCTAGAAGATATGAAAAGTCTCATGAGAAACTATTAATAGTAGCGGGAGCTTGTCAATCCAACTATGAAGATTTAATAAAAGCAGGGGCTAATTTTGCTTCTAGTCCTAAGAGAATAAATATTCATGCACTTGATCCTGCGATAATCGCGGGAAGTTTATCTTTTTCTGATAAAAATAAGCCAATTAATTTGATTAATATATTAGAAAAAACTAAATATGGCGCTGATGGTATTGGTGGTATTATTACTAATGGAACTATGTATATAGGTTATCCAAGAGAATAAGGGGGAATTTATGAGTATACAAGCAATTAAAAGTAAAATTGAAAATAATCGTGGTAGTAGGGTAAAAGTAGTGTGTAATTGCGCTAGAAATAAGAAAGAACAGTATCAGGGTAAAATTTCTGAAATTTATAGTTATATTTTTATAGTTAAGTTGGATACTAATGAAAATAAGAGTTTTTGTTATTCGGATGTTTTAACAAATAATGTGGAGTTGTATTTTGACAATAATTTGTAAAAAAAATGTTAAAACTATTGACTTTTATATTATAAATGATAGAATGTATTTAGAAAGACAATTTCTGGAAGGAGTTGAAACATTATGAAGATAACTTCAGTAACTGTTCACAAAATTGAAAAAGAAAATTCACGTATGAAAGGAATTGCTTCAGTTTTACTTGATGATTGTTTTGCTATTCATGATATTAGAATAATTGATGGTAAAGATGGGCTTTTTATTGCAATGCCTAGCAGACAAACATCAACTGGAGGGTATAGAGATATAGCGCATCCTATTAATACAGAGACTCGTCAAGAATTCTCTAAAGCTATTTTAGAAGAATATGAAAAAGCAGAGTAAAGTGATATTTTCCCATTACGATAAGTAATGGGTTATTTTTTTTTAATTTCAACATATATTTAAACAGGAGGAATTTTATGGACAAGGTAAAAGAAATTGAAAGTAGTTTTAATCATGGTATTTCTATTTCAGAACGTAAAAATATTATTATTACAGGAGTAAAGAAAATAGAGAGTTTTGATAATGAGGAGTTTTTAATGGAAACAACTCTGGGGTTTTTGGTAGTTAAGGGATCAGAGCTAGAAATTATTAAATTAGATACTTATCAAGGAAATGTTTCAATAAAAGGTAGAATAGATGGTTTAAGTTATTTAGATGGTAATACAAAAAAAGAAAAGGAAAATACCTTGTTAAATAAGTTATTTAAGTAATGGTATTAACTATTCAAATAAACTCTTTGATATTTTCTTTTGTTTATGGTGTAATTTTTTACGTTTTATTAGAAATAAACTATAAGTTTTTGTATAATGAAAAATTGTTGATTAAAGTAATTTATACATTGTTTTTCTTACTTTTTAATACTATTTTATACTTTATTGGACTTATTAAAATTAATAATGGTGCAGTTCATGTCTATTTTATATTATCTATTTTAGTAGGTTTTGTATTAGCTAGCATTTTGCATAAAAAAGTATTCAAAAAACATTAGTTTACATTTTGACGAATTTTGGTAATTAAAATTATTTGTAAAATAAATATATCAGTGATATAATGTAAGTGTAAGAAGGTGATGTAATGGCTACAAAATCAAAAGCTAGAAGAAAAAGAAGAGTTAAGTCAATTTTTGTTTTTGTGTTTTTTATGTTACTTATAAGTTATCTTTCTTACAATTTATTTGTTAGTATTAATAAGATAATTTCTATAAATAAAGAGAAAAAAGAGTTAGAAGGAAGAATTGTTAGTTTACAAGAGGAAGAAAAAAAATTACAAGCAGATATACAAAAGTTAGAAGATCCTACTTATATTGCTAGATATGCTAGAGAAAAGTATTTGTATTCAAAAGATGGAGAATTAATAATAAGATTTGATGATGAAGAAGAGAAAGAGAATGAAAGTGAAGAATAAAAAAAGATGTTGTTATTCAGCATCTTTTTTGTTCTTTTTTTCTTTTACTTCTTCTTTTTTCTCTTCTTCAACTTCTTCATCTTCATCTTCTTTAGGTAGATGACCATGTTCTACTAAATAATCAATTTGTTCTTTAGTAATTGTTTCTTCTTCAAGAAGAGTGTTTGCTATTAAATCAAGTAATTTTCTATTTTCTTTGATGATTTTTTTAGTGGTATCATAACATTCATTAATTATACGACGCATCTCTTCATCAATTTCGTGAGCAACTGTATCAGAGATATTTCTGTTTTTAGTATAATCACGACCTAGGAAAGTATTTTCAGATGGTTCTTCTAACATCATAGGTCCTAAGTTACTCATACCATATTCAGTAACCATACTTCTAGCAATTTTTGTTGCTTTTTTGAAGTCATCATGAGCACCAGTTGAAATTTCATTAAATACTATTTCTTCTGATACACGTCCTGCTAGTAAGCCTGATATTGATTCAAGTAACTGCTTTTTAGTATAGTTAAAGCTTTCTTCTTTTGGAGTCATCATAGTATAACCACCAGCATGACCTCTTGGAATAATAGTTATTTTTTGAACGTCATTAGCTCCATCAAGTTTTAATCCTAATACAGCGTGTCCTGCTTCGTGGTATGCTACTAGTTTCTTTTCTTTATCAGTATATTTTTTACTTACTTTAGCAGGTCCCATTAATACACGGTCTGTAGCTTCATCTATTTCTGCCATAGTAATTGCTTTTTTATTTCTTCTAACAGTAAGTAGGGCAGCTTCATTTAGTAAGTTTTCTAAGTCTGCTCCAGAAAATCCTGGAGTTCTTTTAGCTAAATTTTCTAGCGTAACATCTTTTCCTAATGTTTTATTTTTAGCATGAACTTTCAAAATTTCAATACGAGCATTTTTATCAGGTAAAGCAACAGTTACTTGACGATCGAATCTTCCTGGACGAAGTAAGGCAGGATCTAGAACGTCAGGCCTGTTAGTTGCAGCAATTATGATAATGCCTTCATTAGCGCCAAATCCATCCATTTCTGTTAATAATTGGTTTAATGTTTGTTCTCTTTCATCATGTCCGCCACCTAGACCTGTTCCTCTTTGGCGACCAACGGCATCTATTTCATCAATAAATATTAAACATGGAGCATTCATTTTAGCTTGTTTGAACATATCACGAACACGTGATGCACCAATACCAACAAATAGTTCAACGAAATCAGAACCACTAATGTAGTAGAATGGTACTTTTGCTTCGCCAGCTACTGCTCTTGCTAGTAGTGTTTTACCAGTTCCCGGAGGACCTACTAATAAAACACCTTTGGGAATTCTTGCTCCCATGTTTTGGAATTTTTTCGGATTCTTTAAAAAGTCAATTAATTCTTGAACTTCTTCTTTTTCTTCGTTTAATCCTGCAACATCTTTAAATGTTGTTTTAGGACCTTCTTCCATTAATTTAGCTCTACTTTTTCCAAAATCCATTGATTTATTGTTACCACCAATTTGTCTTGTAAATAACCAAAAAGTAGCACCAACTAATAATACTAATGGTAAAACATTTATAAGAATTAATAACCATGAAGATGCTTCAGGATCTGTATTTATTGTTAGTTTGAAATTACTTTCTTCTTCGCCACTGACGATTTTAGATATAAATTCATCTGATCTTGGTATTTGTAAAATAAATGTTTCATTTTTATCATAATCTTTTAGTTTACCAATTATTTCATATGTTTCAGTTCTTGTTTTAGGTGTAATTGCCATTTCAGTAATTGTATTATTATTGAGTTCTTTCATAAACTCATCATAAGTTAATTTGTTAACAGTAGTATTTAGACTATTTACAACAATCAAACAGGCAATAATAAATATAAATAAGAATACATATGGAAATAATCCTCTTTTGACTGTTTTTTTCATTTCCATTAATTTTCCTCCTTTTCACAGTACTCTAGTATTATATCATAAAATTCATTGTTTTTAGTATTAAATTTAGATTTTTTTAAGTTTGGGACCCATATTATATTATCTTTATTATCTACAACAATTGGATATTTATTTCTAATACTAATGGGAATCTTTTTTTCAACAAAAATATCGCTTATTTTTTTATGACCATTAAGCCCTAATACTTCAATTTTATCGCCATCTTTTTTATTTCTAATATATAGTGGTAAATTTATATTTTTACTATTTATACGACATATATTATTACCATTAAATTCACTTTTATTTATTTTTCTTATAATGTGATTATCTATTTTTTGATAGTCTTTTAGTAAGTATTTATAATTTGTGTTTTTATTTTTGTATTTAAAACTTAAGTATTGATATTCTTTTATTAATATTAAGCCTTTTGGTAAGTTAAGATAATTATTTTTGTCTTTTTTACAAATATTAATAATATTATTGATATGATTATGGGTAATAATATTTTGTTTATTATTATATAAATTATTTAATATGTAATATAGAGTATTTTTTTTCATAAAATAATCTAATTTATTAAACTTTTCTAAATTTAATTTATTTTTATAATAGATGGAATTTACTATTTTTTCTGTTTCTTTTTTAATATAATTATCATATTCTAGTAATGTGTTTGAATACATAATGAATTTTTTATGAATATTAGGATCTTCTTTTTTTAAAAATGGTAAAATGTAATTTCGATATCTATTTCTTGTATATTTATTATCTGAATTACTTTTATCTATATAATATTTAATATTATTTTTATTGTTATATTCTAATATTTCATCTTTAGTATAATCTAAAAGTGGTCTTATTATATATTTATCATTATATTTATTTATTTTTTTGATACCAGCATATCCTTCTAAATTTGAACCACGCGCTATTTTCATTAATATTGTTTCAATTAAATCATCAGCGTGGTGTGCTAGTAGTAGGTATTTAGTTTGATATTTATCTAGCAATTCATTATAAAATTCATATCTTTTTTTGCGAGCTTCATTCTCAAAGTTATTTTCTTGATAATTTGTAATTTTTAAACATTCAAAGATTACATTATTTTTATTGCAATAACTTTTTAAGTATTTTTCTTCTTCTATACTTTCTTTTCTTACATTATGATTAATATGTGCACATACTAATTTATTTGTAGTGTTATTTATTAAATAATGAAGAAGTGCCATAGAATCAGGACCAGCGGAGACTCCGATTACTATCGTTTTATTTTCATTAATATAACTTAAGTCGAGTTTCATTATTTCCTCCTTAAATTTTTTATTAGTTCTTTATCTTCTAATGTTATGCGAGTTGACTCTCTTATTTTTTGAATTGCTTTATTATGAGTAAAGTTATCTAATTTATTATTTTTTAAATAATTTATTGTGGCATTTTTATTTTTAATATACGCTATACTTATTAGCCACGCTATTGCCATGTTGACATAATAATCTTTTGTGTTGTATTTATTTGTTAAATTAAATATTTCTTTTATGTATTTGTCTTCTAGAAGATAATCTAGTAGTAGGACAAAACAAAATCTTTTGATCCAGGGATTAGGGTCTTTTATTTTGTTTTTTATATAATTAAAAAATATTTCTTTGTTTTTATTTACTATTTTTAAACTGCCACATAATATATCACATGTTGCCCAGTTGTCTATATAGTTAAGGAAATTATCTATATAATTTATTACTATGTTAATATCTTTTAAGTTACTAATAACTAGAGCGTGTATTATTGTTTCTTCATAGTATTTATGGGTGTTTAATTTGATAAAATTATCATAATTTCCTAGGCTAATTTCTTTAGCTATTTTTTTTAGTTTCGGTGTTCTTATACCTATTAGATTAACATCAGCATTAAGTAGGGATTTATGAAAGTCTCTATATTTTAGATCTTGTTGATCATTTAAGTAAGATAAAAAATTTTGATAATCTAATTTTGTCCAATTTATGTTTAAATTCATAATAACTTTCTCCTTTGTTTAGATATTATCAGAAACAATCGTTTATGTCAATTATTTTATTGTTAAAAAGTTATAATGTTTCTATTTTTTCTTGGAATAGTATAAAACTAGTAATTTATTTATAAAAGTAAAAAAAATGCTTGAAAAAGATTAACTAGTATGATAGAATTTAAATTGAAATAGGAGAGTGGTTAATGTGTTAAAAGAGCGAAGCTTAAGTATAAAAAGTAAAGTAAATAGCAAGTTAACTATAAGTAAATGTGGGGGGCAAATTTATTACTAAAAAATAATAAAAAAATTAATAATAGAATAATAAAAACAGAAAATAATTCTAATTTTTAGAATCTTTTTCTGTTTTTTTGTTGTGTGAAAGAAGGAGTAATATGAAAAAGAAAGTAATTATATTAGTTATATCAATAATAGTAGTTTTATTAATTTTATCAACTACTACTTATGCTTTATTTTTTAGAAAAGATAAACTAGAAAATACAGAAAGTTATACTGCGGGTATATTAGATATAGTAATAGAAAACGATGAAGAAGGATTAGGAGAAACTCTAAATCTAGCTAATAGTTTACCTATCACAGATAGTGAGGGTAAGAAATCAACTCCATATAAGTTTAAAATAACTAATAAAGGTAATTTATCTTATACATTTGATTTGTTATTAAATAATACAACTACTTCTAATCAAATAAATGCTGATTATATAAAAATAATGATAGATAATAATGAACCAGTTACTTTATCTAATCTAGAAAATAATATTATAGCGAGTGATTTAACTCTAAATCCAGGAGAAAGTAAAATAATAAGTATAAGAATATGGTTAGATATAAATACACCAAATACAGAAATAGGAAAAGTATTTAGTGCAAAAATAACTAGCGAAGGAATAGGTAGTGAATATGTTGAGTCAAGTACTGCTGTAGATGTAATTACATCATTACTTAGTAGTAATCCAACTACGATGAATAATGATGATCCAGATGGTAATATAAGATATATGGGAGCAGATCCTAATAACTATGTAAGTTTTAATAATGAATTATGGAGAATAATAGGAGTATTTGATGTAAAATCTAGTGAAAATGGACAAAGTGAAAAAAGATTAAAAATAATAAGAGATGATCCGATAGGAAATTATTTATGGGATTCAAATAGTAGAACCAACTGGTCAACAGCCTCATTAAATACATATTTAAACGCTACATATTTAAATAGTTTAACAAGCAAAGCCCAATCTATGATTGGCAATACTTTATGGAATTTAGGTGGAACAAATTCATATGAAAGTGCATCTAATGGACTAGCCAGCCACTGGTATAATTATGAAAGGGGAACGACAGTATATTCTGGAAATCCAACCACATGGGTAGGTAAAATAGCCCTAATGTATCCATCAGATTATGGTTATGCAACAAGTGGTGGAACAACAACTAATAGAGCATCATGTTTAGCTAAAGAATTAAGAAATTGGTATGATCATAGTTATAGTGATTGTAAAAACAATGATTATTTATATGATTCATCTAATCATCAATGGACACTCACTTCTCACTCTGGTATTTCCTACTACGTCTTTAGCGTTCTTAGTACGGGTTATGTTCTCAGCGGCAATGCTGCTCGCTCTTACGCCTCCCGCCCAGTCCTTTATCTAAGTTCTAATGTTCAAATAACTAGTGGAGATGGAAGTTCTACTAATCCTTATATTTTAAGTTTGGAGTAATATATGATTATAAATCTATATAAAATATAATATATAGATTTTTTATTTGTAATTTGTTATTAAAATTATTTTGTATAATTATAAAATTACTATAAAAACATGTAATTTTGTTGATAAAATGTTATAATAATGTTACAATATTATTTGTAGGAATAAGGTGAAAATATGGGAAAAATAATTGCAATTGTTAATCAAAAAGGTGGAGTAGGAAAAACTACAACTAGTATTAATTTATCTGCATCTTTAGGAATTTTGAATAAAAAAGTATTACTAGTAGATTTAGATCCTCAAGGAAATGCCACTACTGGAGTTGGAATGGAAAGAGGAGATATTAAGACTAGTATTTATGAAGTTATGGTTGAAAAAGAGGAAATTGACAAAGCGATTATTAAGACGAAAAGTAAAAATTTATATTTGATACCTGCATATTTAAATTTAGCTGGTGTTGATATGGAATTAATTGAGTTAGAAAGGTCGCATAAAGAAAAAAACGAAAGTTTTAGTCGTATTTCAAGATTAAAAGAAGAATTATATAAAGTAAAGGATAAATTTGATTATATTATTATTGATTGTCCGCCATCTTTAGGAATATTAACAACCAATGCATTAGCGGCTGCTGATTCTGTTTTAATACCGGTGCAATGTGAATATTTTGCTTTAGAAGGAATTATGCAACTTATAAATACAATTATGCTTGCTCAAAAGAAAGTAAATCCTAATTTGGATATTGAAGGAGTATTACTTACAATGTTAACTGCAAATACAAATTTAGGATTAGAAGTAATTGAGAGTATTCGCAACTTCTTTAAAGAAAGAGTATATGAGACAATTATTCCAAGATTAATTAGATTAGCAGAAGCACCATCACATGGGAAACCAATTTTAGAATACGAGCCAAGAAGTAGAGGAACTTTGGCATATTTAAATTTAGCAAAGGAGGTAATTGAACGTAATGGAACAGAAGAAAAAGGCGTTAGGTAGGGGGTTAGAACAGTTATTTTCAAACGAAGTATTAGATTTTGATTCATTTGAAAATAAAGTTATTGAGGAATCTAATGAAAGTGATATAAAAGAAATATCAGTTGATGAGATCAGATCTAATCCATATCAACCTCGTAAAAATTTTGATCAAAAATCTTTAGACGAATTGGCACAATCTATTAAAACTTATGGCATTTTTCAACCAATTATCGTAAAGAAAAGTATAAAAGGATACGATTTAATTGCAGGTGAAAGACGTCTTCGTGCAACGAAATTAGCAGGACTTAAAACAATACCCGCGATTGTTAAGAATATGACTGATGAACAAATGCGAGAGATTGCTTTATTAGAGAATTTACAAAGAGAAGATTTGACTGCAATTGAACTTGCGTGGGCTTATAAAGATATAATTGATAGTTCTAATATTAAACAAGATGACTTAGCGCATAAACTTGGTAAAAGTAGATCACATATTACTAATACTTTAGGTTTATTGAGGTTGCCTAAAGAAGTACAAAATATGATTTTAGATAATAAAATTTCAATGGGACATGCTAGAGTTTTAAGTAAGCTTGAAGATGATGATTTAATTATTGAATATGCTAATAGGGTAATTAATGATGATTTGAGTGTTCGTGATTTGGAATTAATGGCAACAGAACCTGGAATAAAAAAGAAAAGAGAGATTAAGAAAAAAGTACTTGATGATAGTTATTATTACGTTCAAAAAGAACTTCGTGATAAGTTTGATACTAAGGTAAAAGTTACTGATAAGAAAATCGAGATATTTTATAGTGATAATGATATGCTTGATCGTATTTTAAAAATTGTTGGAGTTAAAATAGATGAATAATCTATTTTTTCTATGGAAAAATAAAAGACGTAAAAAGAAAGGTTAACATGTAGTATTAAAATTATGATATTATATATGTGCGAAGCAAGTGGTATTTAGGTAGTTGGTCTATCAGAAGGTGAGGTGTTTAGTGAATGGACATGTAAAGTGGTTTAATAACGAAAAGGGTTATGGCTTTATCGATTATCCAAATGGGGAAGATATTTTCGTTCATTATTCTGCGATTAAACAAGAAGGTTACAAATCATTAGTAGAGGGGCAAGAAGTGGAGTTTGATTTGATTGAGACTCCTAAAGGATTACAAGCTATTAATGTAACTGCAGTCAAAGAATTAAAAGTAAAACAATAAGACATTGCATGGGATGTCTTTTTATTTTCTTACTTTAATAATGTCATCTTTATTTAATTTTCCTATTAGTAAAGATGAGTTAGGATCGTGTTTTGCTACGTTTTCTTTAACTTTTTTTTCGTCATAATTTGCATAGCAGTATTTACAAAAGTGTTTGCAAGTATTGTATGCACCGATATCGACTAATTCTACACAATTGCATGGTCTTGATTTCCATTTTTTATATTTTTTATTTGTAAGTTGGTATGCTAGTTCTTGAGACATGCAAGCATTTGTAATAAATCCATATTCTTTTAGTTCATCTTCGCAACATGTTTGGATGCTCATGTTATTTTTTTTGGCTATTTCTGCAAAATTTTTGGCTAGTATGTGTATTTCTTGTTTAGTTATTTTTTTATATTTTAAATATTTGTAGTTTAGTTTAACATTTTTATATTCATCAATAAAAGAGATAATTATATGTTTTACATAGTTATTTAGTAGCATACATAGTTTATTAAATGCTTTGATGTGATAATCTATATTATATTTTTCATTAATAAATATTGGGTCATATCTTATATATATGTAATTATTATCAATTATTTTAGCTAGTTTTTTTATACTATTTATTATTTTCTTTTTATTATAAACATTTTCTTCTATATCTTTATGATATGGAGTAATTGTTATATGAAAGACAATTGGTTTGTCTATTATTTTTAAATAAGGTATTATAGGTATTGGATTTTTTGTACAAAAAAGTATTGCGTCTACGTCTTTAAAATATATACGACTAATATTTTGGGGATAAAAGGGATTTCTTACATCTACATAGCCTATTTTATATCTATTTATAAACCATTTACTGTAAAATGCAACTATGTCTGTTCTACCGCTTACATTTAAGATCATGCTTCACCTCTTTTTAGTATTATATCATGAATTTTTGTAAATAAAATAGTATAAATTTAGTTGCAGATTTAATAATATATATGTTATAATATTTGTGAATTATTTGCGGGAGGTGTGATATGAAGTTTAGAGCGGAGCCTAAAGATGTTGCTATTTTTATAGTTTTTTGCTTCTTTTTGTTATATATGTGTGCTATTGGCGTTTTAAATGCCAATTCGTTAGCAACTAGAGGAGAATTTTATGGTTTGTTACCGTTTGAAGCTTTTATGCCGCGTTTTATTGGGTCCACATTAACTTTATTTATATTAGCGTTAGTTGGTATTTTTACTGCAGTTAGTTCTTATTTCTTTGATCGTGAAAAAGGGTTTGGCTTTGTTGCAGGTAAAAAAGATAAAGGCTATTCTAGATGGTGTAAAGATAGAGAAATGAAAGAAGTTTTAAAAGAAATTGATCCTAGTGCTGATACGATAGAACATGCAGGTATAGCAATGATTAGTGATGGTAAGAAAATGTGGGTTGATGATGGGGAAGAACATAGTCTAATTGTTGGTGCGACTGGTTCTGGTAAAACAGTTATTGTTGCTAAACCGATGATTAAAATTTTGGCAAAAGCAGGAGAGTCAATGGTTGTAACTGATCCTAAGGGTGAGTTATATGAAGAAACTGGTAATTTGTTAAAAGAAAAAGGTTATAATGTTATTTTGCTTAACTTTCGTGATCCACAAAAAGGTAATGCTTGGAATCCGATGTATTTACCTTATGAGCTTTATCAACAAGGTAATGCCGATAAAGCTATTGAATTATTAGAAGATTTAGCTCTTAATATTTTATATGATGAGAAGAGTGGCAATAGTGATCCGTTCTGGGAAAAATCTGGAGCTGATTATTTTACAGGTTTAGCGCTTGGACTTTTTGAAGATGCCGAAGCTGATCAAATAAATTTAAACAGTATGAATTTAATGTCTAGTTTAGGCGAAGAACGTTTTGGCGGACCGAATAATAATTATATAAAAGAATATTTTAATATGAAAGATCCATCTCGTCCTGCATATGTAAATGCTTCTGGTACAGTTTATGCTCCAGAAGATACTAAAGGTGGTATTTTATCTACATTTAAACAAAAAGTAAAATTATTTTCGTCTCGTGATAATTTGTCAGAAATGTTAAGTCATAGTGATTTTGAGATGAGTGATATTGGTAAGAAAAAAACAGCAGTATTTATGATTGTTCAAGATGAGAAGAAGACATTACATCCACTGGCTACTATTTTTATTAAACAATGTTACGAGACTTTAATTGATGTTGCTCAAGAATCTGGGGGACATTTACCATATCGTACTAACTTTATTTTGGATGAGTTTGCTAATATGCCTCCACTTAAGGATGTTACAACTATGGTAACAGCAGCAAGAAGTAGACATATTAGATTTAACTTTATCATTCAAAACTATGCTCAGTTGACTCAGGTTTATGGTAAGGAAAATGCTGAGACTATTAAAGGTAACTGTAATATTATGTATTTAATTAGTAATGAGCTTGCGGCATTAGAGGAAATAAGTAAAATGTGTGGAGAAGTTAAATCTAAAGAAAAAGATAAAACTGCTTCTACACCTTTGGTTACTGTTAGTGATTTACAAAGATTAAGTAAGTTTGAAATTATTATTTTAAAAATGAGAAAGATGCCTTTTAAAACTAAATTTAAACCTGATTTTGAAATAAATTGGGGTAAAAAATATGAGAAGGCTACTTATCCTGTTCGTGAGAAGAAAGAAGTTAAATTATTTGAAATAAGAGAATTTGTTAAAGCTAAAAAGAAAGAGAAAATGGCTGAAATTTTAGGAGATACTAATGATGAGGCTCCACTAATGGGATCAGGTATGTTTTCATCTATGGTTCCACCTATGATGCCTGCAGCGAATGAAGGATTTAATGTTGATGATTTAGTTAGAAGAATTGATGCTAAAATTGCTGAATTAGAAGCTGAAGAACAAAGAGAAAAAGAGGCTAGTATTGTTTCTAATCCAATGCGTGATACAGAAGTTTATGAAGAGAAAAACGCTTATGATAGTGAGACAACTGATGATGCTTTCTTTGATGATTTTTTCTCTGATGATTAGCTTCTTTTTTCTTGATTTAAACGTTTACTTGTGTTATATTATATTTAATAAAGGAGGCTATATGAAAAAAAATAAAAATGGGGTTATCGTTGTTTTTGTTATTATAATTATTTTAATTATTGTTGGTGTTATTATTAGCAATATGGATGATTCTAATATGTTAAAGGAAGCAAAAGATGTTGGACTAACTGCTAACGATAATTATTTAATTGGTATTAGTCTATTGGATAATAAGGAACAAGTAACTGATTATATTGATAGTGAAGTTAAGTTTTATGATTTAAATGGTGATGAAATATATTTAATTGTACCTAAATATAAAGATACAATTGTTAAAATTTATGAGAGTGAATTAACTGATGATGGTAATTTAGAAAAAGCTAATTTAGTTGATACTTTGAGTGAACCTTTTATCATAAAATGTAATATTTCGGATATTGTTCCTTCTGTTATTTTAAAGATAAATCATAATAATAGAGTAGAAGAGTATTCTCCTTTTATTAGTTTAAAGGATGGCAGTTTGGTTACTAGTGATTTTGTTTATAATTTTACTAAATAGAAAGACTTGAGAAATAAGTCTTTTTTTCTTTGTTTTAAATTTGAAAAAATTACACATTATATACATAGAATGTATAGAAAGGGGATAGACATGTTAGGAAATTTTAACGAAGAGGCACAACTTATATTAACTGCTGCTAAAGATGAGATGATTAGTTTAAAACATCCGTATGTTGGGACAGAACATTTAGTGCTATCGATATTAAAAAGTAAAAGTAATTTGGCAAATAGACTTAATGATTATGGACTAAATTATGATAAGTTTAAAGAAGAAATTATTAAAGCTATTGGTATTGGTAGTAAAGATAGTAAAATGTTTTTATATACACCTTTATTAAAGAAAATAATTGAAAATGCTATTATAGATGCAAAGGAAAATAATGATGGGGAAGTTACAACAGAGCATTTGTTTTCTTCTTTATTAGAAGAAGGAGAAGGAATTGCTATTAGGATATTTTTAGCGCTTAATTTAGATTTAGAAGAGATGTATGATGAGTTTTCATATAAATTAATTAAAAAAATAAAAAGAAATAAGAAAAAGAAACTTTTAATTGAAGAGCTTGGTATTAATTTGACAGAAAAAGCGAAAGCTAATGAACTTGATCCTGTCATTGGACGTGATGAAGAAATTAAAAGGGTATTAGAAGTTTTATGTCGTAGAACTAAAAATAATCCTATTTTAATAGGAGAAGCAGGTGTAGGTAAAACTGCTATTGTTGAAGAAGTTAGTCGTTCGATTGCTAGTAATAAGGTTCCTAATATTTTATTAAACAAAAAGATTATTTCTCTTGATATGGCTAGTGCTGTAGCTGGAACTAAATATCGTGGAGAATTTGAAGAGAGAATGAAGAAAATTTTAAAGGAAATAGAGGAAAATAATGATATTATTTTGTTTATAGATGAAATACATACTTTAGTAGGGGCTGGAGGGGCTGAAGGAGCAATTGATGCTTCAAATATTTTAAAACCGGCTTTAGCACGTGGTAAGATTAGATGTATTGGAGCTACTACTATTTATGAATATAAAAAGTTTATTGAAAAAGATTCGGCTTTAGATAGACGTTTTCAAAAAGTGATGGTTGAGGAGCCTAATTTGGCTAAAACAAAAGAGATTTTGTTGAAATTAAAGCCTATATATGAGAAATTTCATAAAGTTGAAATAGATAATGAAATATTAGATAAGATTATAACTTTATCAGATAAATATATTTATGATCGTAATCAGCCAGATAAAGCAATTGATATATTAGATGAAGTTTGCTCTAAAGTTAGTTTAGGGGCTAGTAAAGGTAATGATGAAGTAGATAATATTAAGAAAAAAATAAAAGATGTTGTTAAAAATAAGAATACTTATATTGTGGAAAATAAGATTGATAAAGCTTATTTATGTCGTAAAGAAGAAGTTAATTTAACTAATAAACTTAATGAATTGATGACTCAAAATAAGAATGAAAAGATTATTAAATCTGTTACTTTAGAAGATGTGGCTGATATAATTTATCGAAAAACTAAGATTCCTGTTTATGAGATTTTGCAAGATAATGTTAAAGTTATTAGTGAAATTGAAACTAAATTAAGAAATAAAATTATTGGCCAAGATAAGGCTATTGAGAGTTTGGTTAATATTACTAAAAAGATTAAACTAGGTTACAAGGATAAAGGATGTTATTCTATTTTATTCGTAGGAAATTCTGGGGTTGGAAAGAGTTTAATTTCCAAGACTTATGCGGAGGCTATGGTTGGAAAACAAAATTTTATTAGATTAGATATGTCTGAATACGCAGATGCAACTGCTGTTAATAAGATTATTGGATCTTCTCCTGGTTATGTTGGTTATGATGATAATAGAAACGTTTTAGAGGAAGTAAGAAATAAACCTTATAGTGTTATTTTACTTGATGAGATAGATAAGGCCCATCCAAGGGTTATTAATTTGTTTTATCAAATATTAGATGAAGGTTATATAAAAGATTCAAAAGGAATTAAAGTTTGTTTTGATAATTGTATTATTTTACTTACTTCTAATGTAGGTTTTGAGGAAAATGTAGTTGGTTTTAATAACTCTAATAATAAGAAAGCTATGTCTGCTTTAAAAGGTGAGTTTAAAAAGGCTTTTATTAATAGAATTGATAATATTATTGTTTTTAATGATTTAGATGAAGATAATATTATTAAGATAGTTGAAAATAAGATAAAAAAATTGAAGCTTAAATATAGAAATGTTAAAATAAGTGTTAGTAAAACAGTGATTAGGGAATTAGTTGATTTATCAGAGCATAAGGATTTTGGGGCAAGAAAGTTGGATAAGATAATAGCTAGTAAACTAGAAAATATTATTATTGATGGTATTATTAATAATAAGGAAATAATTAAGATTAACAAACTTAAATTAGAAAATTATAATTAAAAAAAGATCGTTTGATCTTTTTTTAATTACATTGATAACAGTTTTGAATACCAATAGTATTATCATATTCTAAGACAATATCTTTATATGTATTATATACTGATTGATAATCAGGTAAGTAAGTAGCAATTTGACTATTTGAAAAAGGTACTACTTTGAAATTTCTCCAATTACTATAATAAGTATATATTAATTCATTATCTACATTATCAATTACTATGTCTGTTTCATTTCCTTTAACAGTTTTATTTATTTCTAGACTTGTTAGAAGTCCTACCATTTTGTTATAGTTATCGTCTTGGTATTGAGCAGAAATTAAATTTCCTAATGAATATATAACTAGGGTATCATCAATCCAAGTTATTGGTTGGATGACATGAGGATGAGTACCAATTACGATATCAACACCTAATTCGGCAAGATAATTAGCCATATCTTTTTCGTATTCTGTAGGTTCATGAGTATATTCTACTCCCCAGTGCATAGCAACTATTAAGACATCTACTTTATCTCTTACTTTTTCTATATCCTCTTTTACTTGTTTTTTGTAATTTTGATATTCAGTATCACTATTAACATCATTAATAGTTAAATCAGTTGGCCAAACGTTTACTAAATATTCTTTACCGTTTGGAACATTAATACCATTAGTACCATAAGTATAGTTTAACATAGTATAAGTTATATTGTTTTTTGTAACAATATTTACTTCGTCTTTTTCATCAAAGCTAGAATAACTACCAACGGCTAGAACATCATCTTTACTATTCCAATATTCTCTTGATTTTAAGACAGCGTCTTCTCCAGAGTCCATGGTATGGTTGGTAGCTAGGGAAACAAGATTGAAACCAGCATCAATCATTGCATCTCCAACTTCTTGTGGAGAGTTAAAGGCAGGGTAATCACTAACTCCTAATTCTTTTCCTCCTAAAATTGTTTCTTGATTGTAATATGCTACATCATATTTGCTAACTATTGGTTTTATTAATTCATACATTGGAGTGAAATCATAGCTGTTAGTACCCGTACTAGCGTCTTTATAAATACTAGAATGTATTAGATTATCACCAGCCATTATCATTGATAGAGAATATGTTTGTTCTTTGGTATTATTTTCTTGGCTAGTATTTGGTTTGTTATTATCACTAGGTTTATTATTAAATATTTTATTTATTCCTATGAAAGCCCCTATTAGGATTATGATTAATATAACAACTGCGATTATTATATTTTTAATTTTAAGCTTTCTTCTTCTTTTCCTTCTCATTTTTAACTCACTTTCTGTTATCTTTGTAATCCCCAACCGGTTACAACATAACGACCATTAGTTCTTTTAGCTTCTGCTGGTGGGTTGTTTCTTAATTCTCCATTAATAACTAGTGAAGAAGATTGTCCACCATCTAGGTTAGCAGCGTTATATGCTCCATATCTTTTTAATACTGTTACTACATCACGAAGTGAGGCACCATCGATATAGTTTTTGCCATCAATAACTAGGAACATCATTACACCATCTTTTCTTTGGGCAATAGCTACTCTAGGAGATTTGCCCCATGGATCTCCGACTATTTCTAATTCTTTACCATTAACTATTAAGAATGGGCCGAATACCATACCATCTTTAACTCCAGCATCTAGGGCTTCTTGTCCAGTAGCATTTGCCATTAGTTTTAGTTTTCCATCGTTGGTCATTCCGATTATATTATCACGAAAATTACTTCCTTGATCTGGTGTCCAAATTATTTTGTTATCTTTTATTACGTAACCAATTGGTATATCGGAACCATAACCATTATCGACAAATCCACCACCATTTATACATACGACATCATTATATCTATCGCACATTGTAACAACTCTTTCTCCATAAGTGCCAACGTTAAATTGTTTAGTGTGGATAAGTTCTACTTTAGTTGGATCATATATTGCTACTAGATATCCTTTTGATGAACCTACTTCAATATCAAGAACTTTATATAAGTCATTACCATTTTCTCTTGTAAGTAGTTCTCTTTCATATTCATTAGCATATTCGTCCTTTTCTGATGTATCAATAACTACATCATCTGTATTTGCATCTTCATCTATGGCAATAAAATAGTTACTATTCATAATTTCTTCGATTGTTTTATCACTATAGAATACTTTTGCTAAATATTTATGTTCCATTGTTTTCATTGCGGTAGTTACATATAAATTTCTAACATAATCAAATGGTCCATACATAATAAAGAAACAAGCGGCGACAATAGCGTCTAAAATGATGAAAACAATTGTAGTTTTATATATTTTTCTTGGCTTTTTCTCTTTATTTTTTTTCATATTTTCACTCCACTTCATATGGCTCATTACTTGTGCCTTTTCCTTTTGTTAATAAGTCTTTTGAAATAGCAATTGTTGGAACTACATAAGCTTCACTACTTACGCTTATTTCACTCATTGAACCATTTTCTTTAATTTCGTAAACCATATCTTCATTTTCACTATTACCGCTCATTAAAAAGTAATTATTTAGATTATCGTTTAAAATTATATTTCCAATACTTAACATTGCAATTTTGCTATTAACAGTAGTGTCTAGACAGTCTTTATAATCATAATTGCTACTTAATAGTCCATTAGACCAGTTAGTTTCTAACAGGTTATTTTGATAACTTAAATCGTTTATGTATGTTTGATTTAAATAGAAGGCAAGTGAACCATAAGTAGTATCATTATGATAATAATTATCGTTAGAATAAATATGGCTAAATTCAGTATTATCTACTTTTAAGTAATCGTTTAATGATAGTTTAATTGTATCTCCATTTACTTCGTAAACTCTCCATGTTTCATCACCTAATTCGACAAAACTTGCAAATAAAGTATCAGATGAAACTTGGTAAGGATCTTCGCTTGTTCCTTTACCAGAAGTATATATTGTATTAGCTTTTAGAGTTATTGTTGGTCTTACTCCATATAGTTTATTTCCAGATGAGCTCTTTAGTTTTCCACGTGAAGTTACATACCACACTTCATCATCTTTAATAGAAGATAAATAGAAGAATTTTTCATTGTTTAAATATGATTCTTCACCACCAGCATTTACATATTCTGCTACTGATAGTAATCCAAAATTAAGTTCGTTATTATAATTTTCACATTCCTTATTATTTGTTTCTGTTATATTATCAGTACATATTGGATTATAAGTTATAGCGCTTTTATCTAGTTGATTAGTTAAAACATCAGTGTTTAACCATTTACTTATATAAGAATCATTGAAACTTGTTATTTCATCATCAAAAGCTAAATATGATATATTATCACTACTTACTAGTTTAATGGAATTATCTTTATTTACTTTAACAACTCTCCATAGCATATTAGAATACATTACATAGTTATCATCTACTTTTCCACTAAAGTAATAGTCTCCATTTATATCTTTAAATGTATCATCATTCTTATTATTATCATTAATTACTTTGGCAAGGGTATCTGCTTGTGCTTCTAGGCTTTTTTTATTATCTAAATATAGTGTTATAAAACGAAAGCCATAAAATAATATACATGCAATTATAAAGCTTGCGCTTATAGTACAAAATGTTTTTTGGACATTTAGTTTTCTTCTTTTTTTCATATACTACCACCTTTTCATATTTGTCTTTTTTATTATAACATTTATGTTTTTATTTGACAATAAATTATTATTAAAAATAAAGCTTAGAATTTAAAAAAAATAAATTTTACAAAAATTTGTCAATATAAATATTTTTTTTAAAAAAAGATATAAAAATGTAGTAAAATATTGTTATAGTTGCATTATAATATTGTAAAATATTTCCAAAAATGTTATAATACAAGCATTTGAGAGGGGAAGATATGATGAAGAAGAAGGAAAAAGTCTATGTATTTGGACATCGTAATCCAGATACTGATAGTGTTACTGCTGCCATTTCTTTAGCACATTTAAAGAATAAACTGGGTGTAAATGCGGTAGCTGCTGTTTTGAGTTCTCTAAATCTAGAAACTAAGTATGCACTGGATTATTTTAAAGTTAAAGAGCCTATTTTTTTAAATGATGTAAAGATTAAAGTTAAAGATTTAAAGTATACAAAAAATTACATGATTCATGAAAACGACTCTATTTATAGTTCATATTATAAAATGGAAAAAGCAGGAATTAGTAAAATACCTGTTGTCGATAAGGGTAAAAAAATGTTAGGTATTGTTAGTATGAAAGATATTGCTCGTGAACAATTTTCGCGTGAATATGATCGAGTTGATGCTTTATATAAAAATATTATTGATGTAATTGATGGTAATAGTATTTTAAAATTCGATGATGTTATTCAAGGTAATTTGTTAGTTGCGGGCTTTAGAAGTGCAACATTTATTGAGGAAGTTAATCTTAGTTCTGATCATGTTTTAATTGTTGGTGATCGTCATAGTATTATTGAGTATGCTATTGAGAGTAAGGTTAAATTAATTGTAATTACTGGTAATCATCAAATAAAAAGTGAGCATTTAAAATTAGCACGTAAAAATAAAGTTAATATTATTACTACTAGTTTAAGTACTTTACAAACTTCTAAAATATTTAATCTTTGTAATCGTGTTAAGACTTTGATTAAAGATACTTCTGTTTTATGTATTGATGAGAATGAGGATTTGAATGAATTTATAAAAATTGCAAATAAGACTAGATATAGTTATTATCCAGTATTAGGAAAAAATCAACAATGTTTAGGAATTTTAAGATTTTCTGATGTCGGATACGGCAATAAGAAAAATGTAATTTTGGTTGATCATAACTCTTATGAACAAAGCGCAATTGGATTAGAAGAGGCTAATATTTTGGAAATTATCGATCATCATAATATTGGTTCGATTGGTACTAATATGCCTATTGCTTTTCGTAATATGCCGGTTGGTAGTACTAATACAATTATTTATATGTTATATAAGGAAGCAGGAGTTAATATTCCAAAAGATATAGCGGGTTTGATGTTATCTGGTATTTTATCTGATACTCTTATTTTGACTTCTCCAACTACTACAGATATTGATGTTGAAGTAGTTAAGAAATTAAGTAAATTAGCTAAAGTTGATTATAAAAAGTATGGATTTGATATGATTAAGGCTGGTACTTCATTAAAAGGGAAAACTTTAGAAGAAATATTATATACTGATTTTAAAACATATACTGTTGATAATAAGAGAATTGGTCTAGGACAGATTATGACTACTAATATAGATGAAGTAGAAGCAAAAGTTAATGAGTATGTAGATATGTTAGATAAATTATGTGATGATAATGAGTATTATTTTATAAATTTATATGTTACTGATATTTTAAAAAATGGTACTTATGTGTTGTATAGTAAAAATGCCAAGAGTATATTAGAATCTGCATTTAATGTAGATGATATTGAACAATTACATTATTTAGATAAAGTTATTTCTCGTAAGAAACAGATTTTACCTGCGATTATGAATGAAATGCAATAAAATGTAACAAATATTACTTTAGTGTGTTATAATATTTATGTATAAATGAAAGGGTGATATAATGATCGTTTTATCAGTTAATGCTGGTAGTTCTTCTTTAAAATTTAGAGCGTATAATATGCCAGAAGAAGAAGTTTTAATAAGTGGCGTTTTTGAACGTATAGGAATTGATGGTGGTTTTTATACTATCAAAGTTAATGGAGAAAAAATAAAAAAGGAAAAAGATTTGCCAACCCATGAAGTAGCAGTTAATACACTACTTGATGAATTGCTTGAGAATAAGGTTATTAATTCTTATGATGAGATTGAAGCAGTTGGTCATCGTGTTGTACATGGAGGAGAAAAATATACAAAGTCAGTTCTAATTAATGATGATGTTAAAAAAACAATTGAAGAGTTATCTGATTTAGCTCCTTTGCATAATCCTGCTAATTTGGTGGGAATAAATACTTTTGAAAAACTTTTACCAAATGTTAAGAATGTGGCAGTATTTGATACAGCATTTCTTCAAACACTACCTCCTTCTGCTTATATTTATCCAGTTCCTTATGAATGGTATACACAATATGGAGTTAGAAAATATGGATTTCACGGAACTAGCCATCGTTATATAAATTCTAAAATTGAAGAGATTATGGGAAGAAAAGATTTAAAAGTTATTAGTTGTCATTTAGGTAATGGCGGTAGCTTAGCTGCTATTGATAGTGGTAAGGCAATTGATACTAGTTTAGGATTTACTCCAAATGCTGGTTTAATGATGGGAACAAGAAGTGGAGGAATAGATTTAAATATTATTCCATATGTAATGCGTAAAAGTGGTAAAAGTATTGAAGAGATTATTGAAGATTTAAATAAAAGAAGTGGATTTTTAGGTGTAAGTGGTAAGAGTAGTGATTCTCGTGATATTAGTGCTGGAATTGAAAAAGGAGATACTCGTTGTATTTTAGCAGAAGAAATTTATGAAGGAAAAATTATTAGATATTTATCTAACTATTTTGTATCTTTGAAAGGTGCTGATGTTATTTGCTTTGCTGGTGGTATTGGTGAAAATGCAATTAATGTTAGAGAAAATATCATGAAAAAAATTGAGTGTCTTGGGGTAAAATTAGATAAAAAGGCTAATGAGAGCCGTGGTGAAGTTATAAGAATTAGTGCTGATGATTCTAAAGTAGCTTGTTATGTAATTCCAACAGATGAGGAAGTTATGATTGCTAGAGATACTTATGAATTAGTACAAGGATAGTATGAAAAGTTTATTTAAACAAATATTTAGACAAATAAAAAAATATGATAATATTGTTATTGCAAGACATATTGGTCCTGATCCTGATGCTTTAGGTTCACAACTTGCTTTAAGAGACATGATTAGAGAATTGTTTGATAAGAAAAATGTTTATGCTCTAGGAAATCCTGCTAGTAGGTTTAGACATTTGGGAATGTTAGATAAATTAGAAGACAATATGTCTAATACAATGTTAATAGTACTTGATACTCCGGATATAAAAAGAATTGATGGTGTTGATTTAAAAGATTATGATTATATTGTTAAAATAGATCATCATCCTTTTGTCGAAGCTTATGCTGATATTGAACTTATTGATGATACAGCTTCTAGTACTTGTCAAATATTACTAGATATGTTTCTGACTTTAAAGTTTCCTATATCACAAAGCGTAGCAGAAAAACTATATACTGGTATTGTGTCTGATACTGATAGGTTCTTGCATGATTATACATCTGTAAATACTTTTAGATTGGTTACTAAATTAATAGAAGTAACTAAACTTGATTTTACAAAATTGTATAAACCTTTATATACGAGACCAATTGAAGAAATAAAATTTCAAGGTTATATTTATCAAAATTTAACTTTAACTGAAAATGGTGTTGCTTATATAAAAATCGATGAGGATTTATTAAAAGAATATGGTGTTGATTCTGCTAGTCCTGGTAATATGATTAATGAGTTGAAGTTTGTTAAAGATATAGTTATTTGGGTCTTTTTCTCAGAAGATATTAAAAGTAATTTAATACGCGCTAATATTAGGTCTAATGGCCCTATTATTAATGAACTGGCGGCTAGATTTGGTGGTGGAGGTCATAAATATGCCTCTGGTGCTCGCCTTACTAGTTGGCAACAGACTGATAGTCTAATTAATGAATTAGATAAATTAAGTATGGAATATAAAAGCAACAATTGATGTTGTTTTTATTTGACTTAAATTTATCTTTTTGTTATTATAAGAGTAGTTGGGGGGATACAATGTATAATAATCTATTTATTGGTAAAAATTTAGAAGAACCTTTATCTAGTGAAGAGTTAATTGAATGTATTAAAAAAGCTAAAGTTGATAAGAAAGTTCGTGATGAAGTTATTAGTCGTAATATTAAACTTGTTTTAAATATTGTTAGTAATTCTTTTTATACTAATGTTTATGAGAAAGAAGATTTGGTAAGTGTTGGTTTGATTGGTCTTATTAAGGCTGTTGATACTTTTGATGTTAATAAAGAAATTGCTTTTTCTACTTATGCGCGAGTTTGTATTATAAATCACATTATAAAATATATGCGGGCTAATAATAAGCATTATAATTTTAATTTATCTTTTGATAATGATGATGATTTGTTTTCCTTTTGGGGGTCTTTAACAGATGAAAATGTAAATATTGTTGAAGATTATGAAGATAAAGAATTAAATGAAAATATAAGGTTATTAATCGCCGATTTTCCTTTGCGCGATCGTATGATAATGGAACTTTATTTTGGACTTGCTGGGCATGAGAGACTTACTGAGACTCAAATTGCTGCAATTTATAATGTTTCTAGAACTAGAATTGGTCAAATTATAAAGAAAAATATTGATTATATTAGAAGAAAATTAGGAATTATGTATAAAGATAAGACGCTGCTGCTTAAGAAAAAGTAATTGTGGGAAATTTTGTAAAATTTAGTCAAATACTTCAAAAAAAGTTAATAAAATGATATAATTATATATAGAGGAGGATGATGCTTATGAAATTTAATATTCGTGGTGATAAGCTTGTAGTTACTGATGCTATTAGTGATTATGTGAAATTAAAAATTGGAAAGTTGGATAAATATTTTAAAGATGAAAATATTGAGTCTAACATTGTTGTTAAAGTAAGAGGTAATAAGCAAATTATTGAAGTAACTATTTTTATGGACAATTTAATATTAAGAAGTGAAGAAGAGCATGATGATTTATATGCTGCTATTGATTTGGTTATTGATAAGTTAGAAAGACAAATTAGAAAAAATAAAACTAAATTAAAGAATCAAAATATGTCTAATAATAAATTTAAACAATTTAATTTTGAATATGAAGATACTAATGTTGAAGAAGAGGAGACTAATAAGATTGTAAAAAGAAAGACTATTAGTACCAAACCAATGGATGAAGAAGAAGCAATTTTAGAGATGGAACTTTTGGGACATAATTTCTTTGTTTATAAAGATATGAATACAAATTCTATTAATGTTGTATATAAAAGAAAAGATGGAAATTATGGAATTATAGAAACTGATTAGCTACTGTTTTGCAGTAGCTTTTTTATATTTTTTTTGATATAATAATACTTGTGATGTTTATGAAATTAGTTATTAAAAATTTAAGAAAGAGTTTTGGAGAAAAGAAAGTATTAAAAGATATTGATTTTGGTTTTTCTGAAGGTAAAATATATGGTTTATTAGGAAGAAATGGTGCAGGAAAAACTACTTTATTTAATTGTTTAAATGATGATATGGATATAGATAGTGGTGAATTTTATTTTGAAGAAAATGAGGTTAAACATAAAATAGGTATTTCTGATATCGGTTATGTTTTATCAACTCCTGTAGTACCAGAATTTTTAACTGCTCGTGAGTTTCTAAAATTTTTTATTGATATTAATAAAGAAAATATTACTAATTTAAAAACAATTGATGAATATTTTGATTTAGTTAGAATTCAAAAGGATGATCGGGATAAATTATTAAAAGATTATTCTCATGGAATGAAAAATAAAATTCAAATGCTTATATATATTATTTCTTCGCCTAAATTATTGTTATTAGATGAGCCTCTTACTTCTTTTGATGTTGTAGTGGCTGAAGAGATGAAAGAGTTATTAAAGTCTATTAAAAAAAATCATATTCTTATTTTTTCTACTCATATTATGGAACTTGCGTTAGATTTATGCGATGAGATTGTTGTTTTAAATAATGGAGTATTAGAGCATGTAGAGAAGTCTAGTTTAAATAATGATGAGTTTAAGAAAAAGATTATTGATGTTTTAAAGGGTGAAGATGATGATTAATACTTTTGTTGATGCTTTTTTGGTCAAAAATGCTTATAATACTAATCAGTTTATTTATGCTTTGCAAAGACTTCCACTAGTGGGAAAGTTAATTTCTAATAAATTATATGGTAAGAATATTTTGAAAGTTATTAGTGTTATTGTTGCTGTTTTTGTTCAGTTAGTTAAAGTATTTGGGTATAAATTATTATATATTTTTTGTTTTATTACTTTGCCTCTTGGTTTATTTAATAATACTTCATCTGATTTGATTATGCATATTTATCTTTTTTTAGCTCTTATTGGTTGTTTTACTAATACTGAAATATTTAATCCTACTAAAGATAAATATTACAATATAGTGCTATTAAAAATGGATGCGAAGAAGCTTGCTATTGTTAATTTTTTATATTTTTTAATTACTACTTGGTTAGGTCAATTAGTTGCTTTGATTTTACTTACAAATATTATGTGGTATGATGCTTTACTTTTAGTTAATATGTTGGTTTTTTTGAAAGTTATTGCTATTTCTATATATATTTTTAGGATTAAAAAAACTAATGAAGTAATTAATGAAAACAAACCTAAATCTTGGTTCGTTTATATTGGTTTAATATTAATTGGTTTGATTTTTTCTTATGTTGTTCCATATTTTGGTTTTGTTATTCCATATTATGTATTTTATTTATTGGTGTTTGTTGGTTTAATTTTGTTTTTAGTAAATATAAAGAATATTTTTAGTTTTGATGGATATCAAAGGTTATATAAAAGGCTTCTTATTAATGATAATTTTGTTTTAAATACTAGTGAGTCTAATGCTTTACAAAAAAATACTTTAAAACAAATTACTTTAGATGTAAATATAACTAGTAATAAAGAAGGATATGCTTATTTTCATGAGTTGTTTGTTAAAAGACATCGTAAGATTTTAGGCGATAGTGCTAAGATGACTACTATTTTTATTATTTTTGTTTTTGTTATATTTTTGTTTTTGACTTTAATTAATGATGGTATAAGAGTAGGTGTTAATAATTTTATTTTGCTTTTTTTACCTTA
The DNA here is from genome assembly GCA_944358825.1 of uncultured Bacilli bacterium. GTDB lineage: Bacteria > Bacillota_I > Bacilli_A > RF39 > UBA660 > CALVVX01. Next base: position 4,457 of record CALVSA010000006.1, on the reverse strand, counting down.
TTTACTATTTATTATGTATTTTATAAATACGGGGAAAAGTATTACTAATGCAATGTTTATGAATTGTGATCATAGTATGCTAACTTATAGGTTTTATCGTAATCCGAAAGTTATTTTGTCTTTATTTAAAGAAAGATTAAAGACAATAATAATTATTAATTTAATTCCTACTTTAGTACTAGCATTTTCGCTTTGTATTTTATTATTAGTAAGTGGTGGTACTGATAATGTTATTAATTATTTGATAATATTAATGGCTGTTTTATCGATGTCGATTTTCTTTTCTGTACACTATTTAGTTCTTTATTATTTATTACAACCTTATAGTATTGGTATGCAGATGAAAAGTGCTACTTATAATGTGATTACTATTATTACTTATTGGGCTTGTTATTATATTGCTCAAATTAGAGTATCTAGTTTTATATTTGGTTTAATAATGATATTATTTGCTATTGTTTATACAATTATTTCACTTATACTTGTTTATTTTCACGCTCCAAAGACTTTTAGATTAAGATAAAAATCCCTATTTGTGGGATTTTCTTTTTTTCTTTTTACTTATTTTTATTATAAAGAATATAATTAATATAAGTGGTATTATAAAGAATATGTAGTCTTTTATTAATTTTGGAATTGATATAGGTAGATTTCCATCATAGTTTATATCAATGCTTTGTATAATTTCGTTATTTAACAAAATGTTTAATGTACCTATTTTACCTTTTTGGGTAAATGGTGTAACTACATTTAATCCATCGTAAGATAATTTTATATCATCTTCATTTATGTCGTTTTTAACATATTTTGCTAAATTATTATTTGCTTTTATTTCAAATTTATCTTTAGTGGAGTATTTTGTATCTAGTGATAAAATTATATCGTTTTTATTATATATATCTAATTTATGATATTCGTTTGTATAATATTTGTATGTATTAACAGCATCTTCAAAGTGATATGGATATTTTGTTTCTGATGGAGCTTTTGCAGTTACTAATAAAAAGTGATTATTATCTTCATCTTTGGCAATGGACGCTAGGCAATAGCCTGCTACATCGGTAAAGCCTGTTTTTGCTCCGTATATATAATCGTTTTGATAGGGATAGTTTTGGGTATAATATTTTAGGGTACTATTAAGTTCTATATTGTTAGTAGTTATATAGCTTTGGGTTGTAAATATTTTATAGAAAGTATCATTTTTGAGAGCATATTTTAATAGTTCTGCAACATCTGTTACTGTTGAATAATTATTGTCGTTAAGTCCAGTTGTATCATAATATTTTGTGTTTTTTAAGCCTAGTTCTTTAGCTTTGTTATTCATAAGTTTTACATATTCTTCTTCACCGTTTGAAATATAATAAGCAACAGTTTTAGCAGCATCGGCTCCTGATGGTAGCATTATTCCATAAAGTAAGTCTTCATAAGTTACTTTTTGATTGACTTGGAAACCTGCTGTTGAGGCTTGTAATTTTATTAAATCTTCTAATGCGTAAGCAGGGATTGTTACTTCTTCTTTTATGTCATCTATATTTTCTATAGCAACGATTGTTGTCATTATTTTGGTAAGAGATGCAATTGCAATTTTTTCTTCACTGTTTTTTTCTAATAGTATTTCATTAGTATCTAAATCGTATAAAATAGCATATTTAGAATTTAATTTTATATCATCTGCTTTTATATTTAGTGGTATTAATAGAAAAAAAATTAATATATATTTTATGTATTTCATATTTTCACCTTTTATAATTATACTATATTTGTTAGAAAAAATATAGCTATATACTAGTTTTTTTTGTTAAAATTTGATACAATATAGCATGGATGGTGAGATAATGTTAAAATTATTAAGAAATTTATTTGATACAGAATATAAAGAATTAAAAAGGTTTGGCTTAATTGCTGATGAGATAGAAAAATTGGATGAAGAATATTCGAAGTTAACTGATGAAGAGTTACAAGGGAAAACTTCTGAATTCAAAAAAAGACTTGCTGATGGAGAAGAGTTAGAAGATATTTTAATTGAAGCGTTTGCAACAGCAAGAGAAGCTGCATATCGTACTGTTCATATGAAACCTTTTTATTGTCAGTTACTTGGAGGTTTGGCTATTCACTATGGCAATATAGCGGAGATGAAGACTGGTGAAGGTAAGACTCTTACTTGTGTTCTTCCTGCTTATTTAAATGCATTGACTGGAAAAGGTGTACATATTGTAACTGTTAATGAGTTCTTATCAACTCGTGATTCTGAATGGATGGGAGCAGTTTTTAAATTTTTAGGTCTTAGTGTTGGTCTTAATTTAAGAGCTCTTAAGCCAAAAGAAAAGCAAGAAGCTTATAATTGTGATATTTTGTATACAACAAATAATGAGCTTGGTTTTGACTATTTAAGAGATAATATGGTTGTTAGAAAAGAGCATCGTGTGCAAAGACCGCTTAACTATTGTATAGTCGATGAAGTTGACTCTATTTTAATTGATGAGGCAAGAACTCCGTTGATTATTTCTGGTGGTGTGATGAAGTCTGCAAATTTATATGTGGAAGCTGATAGTTTTGCAAAGAGTTTATCAGAAAATCAAGATTATATTATTGATGATAAGACAAAGGTTGTTAATTTAACTGATGAGGGCGCTAAAAAGTGTGAAGAAAGATTTAGATTAAAGAATTTGTATGATATTGAAAATACTGCTTTAGTTCATCACGTATCACAAGCTTTAAAAGCTAATTATTCAATGAAAAAAGATGTTGATTATGTTGTACAAGACGATGCAGTTGTAATAGTTGATCAGTTTACTGGTCGTCTTATGAAAGGTCGTGCTTTTTCTGAAGGTTTGCATCAAGCTATTGAGGCTAAAGAGGGAGTTACTATTCAACAAGAGACTAAAACTCTAGCTACTATTACTTTCCAAAACTATTTTAGAATGTATCATAAATTATCTGGTATGACTGGTACTGCTAAAACAGAGGAGGAAGAATTTAGAAATATTTATAATATGTATGTTATTAGTATTCCTACTAATAAACCAGTTATAAGAGAGGATGCAACTGATTTATTATATCCTGGTAAAGCAGGAAAGTTCTCAGCAATAGTTAAAGAAATTGAGAGAAGACATAAGGAAGGACAACCAGTATTAGTGGGTACTATTGCTATTGAAACTAGTGAATTAATTAGTAAAATGCTTGATAAGAAAAAGATTAAACATGAAGTACTAAATGCAAAAAATCACGCTCGTGAGGCTGAAATAATTGCTCATGCTGGTGAGAAGGGTGCTGTTACGATTGCTACTAATATGGCAGGTCGTGGTACTGATATTAAATTAGGTGAAGGTGTTCGTGAACTTGGAGGTTTATGTGTAATAGGTAGTGAAAGGCATGAATCAAGACGTATTGATAATCAGTTAAGAGGTCGTGCTGGTCGTCAAGGTGATCCTGGTTTTACTCAATTTTATGTTTCATTTGAAGATGATTTGATGGTAAGATTTGGTTCTGAAAAATATCGTGGAATGTTAGAGAATTTAGGTTTTACTGGAGAACAAGCTATTAGAAATAAGATGTTTGCTAAATCTGTTGAGACTGCTCAAAAAAGAGTTGAAGGTAATAACTTTGATATTAGAAAGCAACTTTTAAATTATGATGATGTTATGAACAATCAAAGAGAGATTATGTATGCAAGACGTAATGAGATACTAGATAGTGAATCAATTCATGAGAGTACTTTGAATTTGTTTAAAGATTATATTAGTAGTATGGTAAATTTCCGCTTGATTGAGACTAATAAGTTAACAGAGAATGATTATAATGAGATATTAGAAGCTACTAATGAGAATTTATTAAAGAAGCATCGTATTGTTTTATCTGAGATAAATGGTAAGACTCCTGAAGAAGTAATTGACTTTATTTATCAAAATGTAGTTGAAGATTATGAAGATAAATTAAGGGATATTCCAGTTGAAGTTGCTAATGAGTTTGAGAAAGCAATAACATTAAAAGTAATTGATGAATATTGGATGGAACATATTAGCACTATGAGTCAATTACGTGAAGGTATTGGTCTTCGTGGTTATGCTAATCAAAATCCATTGCAATCTTATACGATGGAAGGTTATGAATTATTTGATGCACTAATTAATAGGATTAATAAGAATGTGAGTATTTATTTATTAAAATCTGAAATTAGGCAAAATATTGAAAGAAAAGAAACTAATGAGAAAAAGATTACTAATGAAAGTAAAGATACAGTAAAAGTTCAAATTAAGTCTACTAAAGTCGGTAGAAATAGTTTATGTCCATGTGGTTCGGGTAAAAAATACAAGAACTGTTGTGGAAAGTAGCATAAAATAAGGAAAAACTTAAAATTAATAAAGGTAACAAATTTATTGTTTGTCAACCAATTATGAAAAAAGTGTACAAAATTTATTGAAAATAAAGGATGTTAACAAAAATAAATTTGTTGACAT
>CALVSA010000005.1 GCA_944358825.1 uncultured Bacilli bacterium | reverse complement strand
AAGCCTATGGAGACTAGTCAGAGACTATCTATGAAGTAGGAAACCTTGGAGGTAACGACAAGGAAGAAACAAAATTTGTTTTGTTTCCTTTGTCCTTTGATTGAAAGTTGTAAATATGTAAAAAAAATGTTAGAATATAAATACAGATAAGTTGGTGATATTATGGATATATTAGGTTATTTGGAAAAACATAAAGATAAAAGTTTTCGTGAATATCCATTTAATGATATTGATAATTTAATTTTGTCTCAGCTTTCTTATTTACCTCTTGCAGGAATAGTTCCTTCTATGTATGAAAAGGGACTTACATTATATGAAGTGAGTTTACGTTATTTTTCTAAATATGATGATAAATATTTGAAAAAACAATGGTATTTAATACCTAAAGTTTCTAATTTACTTGATAAAATGGCTGCTAGTAGGAGATATGGAGATGCTATTTTATATAATTATGTAAATATTGTTGATGATCATAAACAATTTGGTGCTTTATCAATTCGTTTAAATGATGATAGTGTATATATATCTTATGAGGGTACTGATAATACAACAGTAGGATGGAAAGAAGACTTTATTATGGCTTGTAATTATCCTGGAGCATCCCAACTTTTATCAGTTAAGTATTTAAATCGTGCGATAAGAATAAATGATAAAATAGTTAGAGTAGGTGGACATTCAAAAGGTGGAAATCTTGCAATAAGTGCTGCAATGGGATGTAATTTTTTTGTTAGAAATAAGATTGTTGCTATTTATAATAATGATGGACCTGGTTTTTTGAAAGAACAGATAAATTCTATTAAGTATAAAAGAATATCACCTAAAATAAAGATGTTTGTCCCTAAAGATAGTATTGTTGGAATGATACTTTATCATCAAGTAGAATATTTAGTAGTAAAAAGTACTAAGTTAGGAATTTTTCAACATGATGCTTTTACTTGGGTATGCGGTGATAGTACTTTTGTTGTCGATAAATTAAGTAACAAGAGTAAAAATCTAGGGAAAAAATTAAATGAGCGTTTAGAGACATTAAGTCCTGTAGATCGTGCTCGAACTGTTGAGACTATTTTTTCTATTTTTGAGGATAATGATATAAAGCTATTGCGTGAAATAAATTTGAAAAAGTTTTTTGATTTATTTGCTAGTTTTAGAAATCTTGATAAAGAAACTAGAAAATTAGTATTAGATTTTGTTAAATTAATTTTTATTTAGTAATGACTTTCCTTTTAATATATAGTATAATTATATAGCAAGGGTGGTGCTTATGAAAGTAATTTTTATAAAGAATTTAAAAAATCAAGGAAAAATTAATGAGATTAAAGAAGTTAAAGATGGTTATGCAACTAACTTTTTAATTAAGAATGGTTATGCTGTTGCTTATACAAAAGGAAGTTTAAATCGTTTAAATAATGAAATTGCGGCTGATGAAAAAAGGGAAAAAGAAGCAATTTCTAATGCTGAAAAAATAAAGAATAAACTAGAAAAAGAGAAATTAGAATTTAGTGTTAAGACTGGGAAAGACTCTCGTGTATTTGGTTCTATTTCTTCTAAACAAATTGTTGATAAGTTAGAAGAAATTGGATATAAAATCGATAAGAAAGATATAATTATTAATGATCCTATTAATACTTTAGGTTCTCACGTTATCGAAGTTAGTTTACACAAAAAAGTTAAGGCAAAACTTATGATTGTTTTAAAAGAGAAGTAGGTGATATTGTGAATGGACTACCTAATAATATTGAAGCTGAAAAAGGTTTATTAGGTTCAGTTTTTTGGTCATATGAATCTTTACAAAAAGCATGTGAAGAAGTTGACAAAGAGATGTTTTATTTAGATTCACATAGTAAAATATTTGAAGTTATTAAATATTTATATGACAATAAACAGCCTGTTGATATTAATACACTTACTAGTGAACTTGTTAATAGGAAACTAATTGATGCTGTAGGTGGAGTTAGTTATTTAAGTGAAATAACTGATAGTGTAGCCACTGGCGCTAATGTTGGATATTATATTAACTTAGTCATTGAGAAGTATACTTTAAGAAGAATGATCGAGGTTGCTACTAATATTATTAAAGTTGCTAATGAAAAAGAAGTTGATGTTGTAAGTTGTGTTGAAGAGGCAGAAAAATCTATTCTAAATGTCTCTAAAACACGTAGAACTACAGAATTTAGAAAAGTGCAAGATGTACTTTCAAAAACACAAGAAGATTTAGAGTTGCTTTCTAAAAATAAAGGAAGAGTTACTGGTCTTACTACAGGTTTAATTGATTTGGATAACTTAACAGAAGGATTAAAGCCAACTCAGTTAATAATTGTTGCGGCTCGTCCTGCTGTTGGTAAAACTGCGTTTGCGCTTAATATTGGTTGTGCAGCTGCAAAGAGTACTAAGAAGAATATTGCAATCTTTTCTTTGGAGATGCCGGCTGAACAACTTGTTATGAGAATGATTAGTTCTTTGGGGCAAGTTGATAATAAAAAATTGCAAACTGGTAAAATGGAAACCGATGATTGGCGTCGCGTAAATGAGGCGATAAGTCAGCTTTCAGATACTAATATTTTCTTTCATGATGCGGGAGGAATTACAGCTGGGGAAATAAAAGCTAAATGTCGACGTTTGGCAACACAAGGTGAAGGATTAGGCTTAATAATTATCGACTATTTGCAGTTAATTGATTCTTCTGCTCGTTATTCTGGTTCTAGACAACAAGAAGTATCTGAAATATCTCGTTCTCTAAAAACTATGGCTTTAGAGTTAGAAGTTCCAGTTATTGCCTTATCACAATTATCAAGAAATGTAGAAAAGCGAGAAGATAAAAAACCAGTGTTAAGTGATTTGAGAGAATCAGGTTCAATTGAACAAGATGCTGATATTGTTGCGGCTTTACATGCTCCAGAAGTAGAAATAGGTAGTGATGATAATATTCCATCGCCTATTCAGTTGATTATTTTAAAACATCGTAATGGTCCTACGGCAACAATTGATATGTTGTTTAAGAAAAAAACATCAACATTTTTATCAATAAAGAAAGAGGGGATAAAATAGTGAAAAGTAAATGGTCGTTTTCTTTGATATCTTTAGTGGTTGTTTTATCATTAGCGATATTATTATTTGGATTTTCTGATCGCCTTAAGGCTAATCCAATCGATTCTTATGTTGTTTATTTGGATGGCCAAAAGATAGGTGCGATTAAGTCTGAAGAAGAATTTGATGATTATATTAATGAAAAAGAGCAAAGCATTCGTAATGTGTATGAAGTAGATACTATTTATCCTCCTAAAGGGGTAGAAATTAGAAAGGAAACTACTTATAATGATGATGTTAGTACTGATGAGGAAATATATAATAAAATAACTGAAAGTAAAAATTTTAGTATTAAAGGAGTTAAAGTAACTATCGATAATGAAGATGAGGAAGCGGAAGATATTGTTATTAATGTTTTATCAAAAGAAATTTTTGATGAAGCTTTAGAGAATACAATAAAAGCTTTTGTTGATAGTGAACAGTATCAATCATTTTTGAACGGAGCACAAGCTGAAATTGAGGATACAGGAAGAATTATTGAAAATATTGATATTAAGGAAAAAGTTACATATAGAACTGATTTAATTAATGTCGATGAGAAGATTTTTACTGATGTTGATGAATTAAGTAAATATTTGTTATATGGAACTTTAGAAAAACAAGCAACTTATACTGTTAAAGAAGGAGATACTATCGAAGAAGTGGCAGCTAATAATAAGTTAAATGTAGCAGAATTTTTGATTGCTAATCCACAGTTTAACAGTGAAAATAATTTGCTTTATGAATCACAAGAAGTTGTCGTTGGTTTGATTGATCCAATTATTAGTGTAGTTGTAGAGTATCATAGTGTAGAAGAGGAAGAAAGACCTTATGAGGTAGAGATTAAATACGATGAAACACAGTTAAAGGGTTATGAAAAAGTTGAGCGTCAAGGGGAAAATGGTCTTTATTCAGTTACAAGAAAATATCAATATGTTAATGGACAGTTGGAAGATACAGTTACTGTTTCTTCTACTGAGTTAAAGCCCGCTGTTAATGAGGTTTTGGTAAAAGGTGATAAATATGTTCCTGAAGTGGCAGATTTATCGTATTGGGCATGGCCAACTAATCGTCCTTATGTAATTACAACTTATTATGAGTATCGTTGGGGTTCCTTCCACAGTGCTATTGATATTGCTGGTACTGGTTATGGTTCAGATATTTATGCGGCTAATAATGGAGTAGTTTATGAAGCTAAAGGTGGTTGTAGTCCTGGATATTCAGGATGTAATGGTGGACGTGGCAATTATATAATTATTAATCATAATGCTGGTGGTTATTATTCTCAATATATGCATTTGGCTTCTATTGATGTATCTGTTGGTCAAACTGTGGCGCGTGGGCAACATATAGCTAAAATGGGTAATACAGGCTATGTTGTTCCATCTCCATCATCTTATAGTCCTTATGCTGGGACGCATCTTGACTTTTCAATTTATATAGGCGTGCCTTATCGTGGTGGATATACTATTAATCCGTTGGGGTTATACTAATGAGAGTAGTTGTTTTATCAAGTGGTAGTAAGGGGAATACTACTTATGTTGAAACTGATAAGGCTAAAATATTAATTGATGCTGGTAATTGTTGCAAATATATAAATGAAAAGTTGACTAATATAGGTGTGGATGCTAATGATTTAGATGGTATTTTAATAACTCATACTCACAGTGATCATGTTAAAGGATTAAAGGTGTTTTGTAATAAGTTTAATCCTAAAGTATATTGTTCGAAGCTTATGTTTAATGATATTGATTATGTTACTAATTATGAATTTATTAATAGTGATGTTATAAATATTAAAGATATGAAAATTGAGGTTATTAAAACTTCTCATGACGCTACTGATTCTAATGGTTATATTATTAATAATAATGATAGTTCAGTTGTTTATATAACTGATACTGGGTATATTAATAGAAAGTATTTTGATATGTTAAAAAATCGTGATTTATATATTATGGAGAGTAATCATGATATTGAAATGCTTAATAATGGAAAATACCCTTATGAACTTCGAAAGAGAATTTATGGTGATAAAGGACATTTATCTAATGTTGATAGTTCTAAATATTTGTCTCATTTTATTGGTAATAAAACTAAGTATATTTTACTTGCTCATTTGAGTGAAGAAAATAATAAACCAGAGCTTGCTTATAATACTTTAGTAAACAAGTTAAAAGAAAATAATCAATTAGTTGATCATATCATTGTTTGTAAGCAAAATGAGGAAACGGAGCTTATTAAATTATGATAAAGATTATATGTGTTGGAAAATTAAAAGAACAATATTTAAAAGATGCAGTTTTAGATTATTATAAGAGAATTTCTAAATATCATAAGATTGAATTGATTGAGTTAGAGGATAGTAATATTAAGTCTGAAAAAGAGCTAATTTTAAAGCATATTAATAGACAAGATTACATTATTTCTTTGGTTATTAGTGGCAATAAAATTTCTTCTTTAGAATTAGCAAAAAAGATAGATTCTACTTTTATTACTAATTCGACTATTACTTTTATTATTGGTGGTTCAAATGGTTTGGATCAAGATATTATTAATAAAAGTAATTATTGTTTATCTTTTTCAGATTTAACCTTTCCTCATCAACTTTTTAGGGTTATGCTATTAGAACAAATTTATAGGTCTTTTAAGATTTTAAATAATGAAACTTATCATAAATAGTGATAAGTTTTTTTGCATCAAAAAAACTAGCTTTTAGCTAGTTTGAAAGATGGATTAGAATTAACTAACTATTTGTTATTTATTTTGTTTTTCTAAAAAATCTTTAGTTTCATCTTCATCCATGAAAAGTAGATACATTTTTATATTTAGAGCTTTTGCTATTGATCCAATAACGGCAAGAGAAAAATTGTTACGATAATTGCCTTCAATGGAAATAATGGTAGAATAACTGTAAGGTACTAGGTCCGCTAATTGGCTTTGTGTTAGTCCTCTCATCATTCTGTATTTTTTTACGTTTTGACTAACTAACTCATAAATATAAATTTCACTATTTCTATTTACTTTTCTTGCTTTTGTTTTTGTCATTATAATCACCCACTATAATAATATCTTTTCATCACCCACTGTAATAATTATCTTACACTTAACCGATTTTTAGATACTACACGTTGTAGTAGTTTTGAAAAATCGCTTTTATGTGCACTATTATATCGTGAAAATTAATTATATACAATATTGAAATGTAAAATATTGTGTATAATTGTTTATATAAGGTTATTTAAATATAAAGTTTAATTAATTATTTTGTTCTTTTTTATTTATTTGTTTACATATAAAATAAATTATTAGTAAAATTACGCTTAATGTTATACATGCATATGTGCTTGTTGTTATTGATTGGTTGTTAATGTTGAAATTATATGTTGTTGTCTTGTTTAAATAATTTGTTATTATTTCGCTGGATAATGGATAGATGATGGCAAGACCAATTCCATTAATTATGCCAGCAATACCAAGGTTGTATGTCCATTTATAGAATGATTTTTTTATAATTGCAATCATTAATACATCAATAGCGATTAGTATGGTTAATATTATTTTAAATGTATTTGAAATGAGTATATTGTATAATTTGATGATATTGTTATTTTGGTTTGTTATGTTAGTATCTAAATTGTTGATTATTTTTTCATATGTATCGTTTATTACTGTAGTATTTATTTCTGCTATGATTGTATTTTTTTGTTCTTCGTTTAATGTTATGTTATGTTTGGATAAGGTTTCTTCGTTTTCATCAATTATTTTTTCGATATAGTTATTGATGTTTGGTGGATTTTTATCATTACTTTCTAATGATTTAATTATGCTGTTTAAATATTCGTTTGTTATCTCTTGTGTGATATTGCTATTTTCTAGATTTTCTTTTATTTCTTTATTTATTTGTTCATTATTTATATTATAGGCGTCTGTAATTATTTCATCTATATTATTGGCAATTTCTTCTTTAACTATTGATGTTGATATTGTATCTATGATAATTGTTTGTAAGTTAAAGCTTAATATTAAAAGTGTTATCATAGGAATTAGTATTATTGTTAATATTGCGTTTATTAGTTTTTTCATGAGTTCATCCCTTTCTTGATGATTAGTATAACATAAAATTTTAAAATATGTAATTATATTGGTTAAATATAGTAAAAAAAATGACTAATTGTGTTAATTGATGGTTTTATTGCTTTGATAAATTAATATTTTAAGTGTTAAAGTTGTTTTAATTATTAGTTGAAATGCTAAATGTTGATTATAGCTAACTGATGTGTTAAAAGGAGATATTAAATTATATATAGATTATTTATAATTATTTTGATGTTTTTGGTGTGTTAGTCATTTTTAAATATTTAAATGTAGAGATGATACAATTGATAGTAAGTTAAGATCATTAACTGGAGTTGACATAGATCTAGGACATACGAGTGAGATTAAATCCAATATAAATACAACTAGTTGTAGTAAATGATAATCTATATAATTTAATAGTAACTACAATAAGATATAGTAACTACAATAAGATACTTTTTAACCAAAGTATTTTTATTATTGGATAGGAAAGTTCTCCGTTCAAGAACAAAAAAAAGTCGCATCAGATTTAATTCTAACAAAACTAAATAGAGAACTGTAACAAAATAATCTTTTTGATTTTAAAAAAAATGCTGATAAACATATGTTTTACATGTTATAGTTTAATTACAAGCGAGGTGGTATTTTATGAAGAGTTATAAAACTTATAAATTTAGATTATATCCTAGTGAAAAACAAACAATCTTAATTCATAAGACCTTTGGATGTGTAAGATTAGTATATAATTATTACCTCGCAAAACAGCAAGAAGAAGGAATAACAAAAGCATTTACTAATTGTAATAATTTAAAATACTTACAAAAAGAAAAACCATTCTTAAAAGAAGTAGATAGTTGTGCTTTAAGATGTGCTATCTTTAATTTAGAAGATGCTTATAATAATTTTTTTGCTAAAAGAGCGAACTATCCCGTTTTTAAAAACAAAAGAACTTACCAAAGTTATAGAACTAACTGTATTGTAAGTAGTTATAAGAATAATACATACAGTAACATTAAAATAGATTTACTTAATAAAAAAATAAAATTACCTAAATTAGGATTAGTTGATATAAGAGGATATCGTAATCAAAAGGAAATAACTGGAAAAATTATTAATGCAACCATAATAAGAGAAGTAACAGGTAAATACTATGTAAGTGTCGTAGTTGAAGAAGATACTTTATTTAAAGACAAAGTAAATCCTGGTAAAGCTATTGGTATTGATCTTGGAATAAAGGATTTAATAATAACTAGTGATTATGAAAAGTATGATAACCAAAAAGTTATAACTAAATATGAAAAAAGATTAAAAAGACTGCAAAGAGAATTATCCAGAAGAGAAAAAGGAAGTGAGAACTATAATAAAACAAAACTAATGATATATTAAGTATTTTGTGTATAATATATATATCAAAACAAGTGATAAGTGAGTGATTTCAATGAATAGAATAAAAAGCAAACTGAAAAAGATATACAATAAAAAAGTTATGGAAAAGTATAGAGAAATTTATGGATAAAATGTAAATATACTTACGAAATAACTGCTAATTATTGTTATAAAGGAATTGATATTTTAATTAATAAACTAAATATTATAAATGAAGAGGAAAGATTAGAATATATAAATATTTATTGTTCTAACGGGTTAAAACAATTATTAAATAATTAATATATCAAGAAGTTCAAAATCGTATTAAAATAATAACTTTAAAAATTAATAAAAATATGGTATTATAGTTGCATGATTTGACTTGAGAAAGAGGTAAAAAATGGAAGTATATGAAAAGTTAATTAAGCAAATATCCGAGACTAAATATTTAACTACCGAAAATTCTTATCGATATCGGCCAATAATGCGTTGCTTTTATTATCATTATGAACGATTAGAGTATTGGCTATATAAAGAAGATGTTTATGATGAGCTAAAAAGCAATGATATATTTAAAAATTATACTATTGAAGAATGTGAAAGGGATTTAGAAACATTAACAGAGTGGCTTAGTTTATCTAAAATGCAAGATACTAAAAATGCTACATCAATTGAGGAATTCAAAAATAAGAAATACCGCTATCAACTAACAGAATATGCAACTGAAATAGAAAGATTAACGATTTCTCTTGAAGAGATGGAAATAAAAGCATCTTCTCTAGAACCAAAATTATTTGATCGAATTAGAATATCATTAACAAGTTTAGAAAATATCGATCAGTTAAATGAGGAAGATGTAAATGATTTATGGACAAAATTAAATGATGATTTTACAAAATTGAATCAAAATTATCAAGACTTTCTAAAGAAGTTTAATGAACCTAAATCAGAAGAATTATTACAAAGTACATTATTTTTAGAATTTAAAAGTGAAATAATAAAATATTTAAGAGAATTTATTAGAGGTTATCAAAGAAACGTTTATTATATAAAAGATAGCATATCTAAAATTAATGAAGAATTAATTGAAGAATTTTTAACTAAATTAAATAATTATTATAAAAAGACACCGATATTTAATAAAAACTTTGATTTTATTCTTTTTAAAGACATAAATAATGGTAAAATTAAAAATATTTTTAAGTGGTTTGTGTCTACACCTTATGGTTTGAGTGAGGGCGAAAAATTGATGCAAACAACAGATAATATAATTGTAAAAATAACTAAGTACGCTAATTCGCTTGTAGAACTTCGTGGGAATATGACTAATAGAAAAGAAGAGTACAAGCATTTGTGTAAAATGTTTGATAACTTTAACAATATTGATATTGCTAATAAATATGCTTCGATTATTTTTGGGATCGAAAATGTTTGTCATTTTATAGGTAATTCTAATTTAAATACAGATGCTGTTATCAATACATATGACATTCCTCCTATTGAAATTGCTCTATCTTCACGTGCTAAAGTGCGTAGGGAACGTAACTTAATTACACCAATTATTGATAAATCTAATGAAAAGAAAAGGTTATTGGAAGAATATCGTAATCAGCAAGAGCAAAATAAACAAATATTAAAAAAATTAATAAAAGATAAAAAAATAACATTGGTAGGAGAAATCAAATTATCAAAAGTAGAAAGAAGATACATTCAAAAATTATTATCTTCTTCTAATAAAAAAGAAACGGAATTTGGATTAATCTATAATATTAAGAAGAATAATGGCAAGTGTAGAATAATTTCTGAAGATGGTGTATTTTATCTTGATAGCATCGAAATAGAATTTGCAGGTGATTTATAGTGAATATACATACAAAAGAATTAGAATATTTATTAAATAATTATTGGTGCGTCAAAGAACAAAATCCTAATATCTATTTCCAAATAAAAAATAATTTAGACTATTATAAAGATTTTATTCAAACTAAATTAGGAAGTAGACTTATTGTAAATGATCGTTTTATCAAATTAGAAAAAATTCCAGCTGTACCTAAAGATTATATGGGAATATCTTCATTTACTGATACATTGGAATATACATTATTATTGTTAGTATTAGTATTTCTAGAAGATAAAACTAAACTAGAACAATTTATATTGTCAAATTTAATCGATTATATTTCTAATATGGCAACTACTTTAGAACTTAATACAGTACCAAATTGGAATATTCTTCACCATCGTAAGTGTTTAGTAAATGTAATTAATCATTTAAAAGAATTGTATATCATTAAAGTTGTTGAAGAAAAAAATGTATTCACTGAGGATATGCAAGCTGAAGCTTTATATGAAAGTACAGGTTTATCTAACTACTATGTGAGGGAATTTAAAAATAATATTTTAGAATATACCACATTAAATGATTATATAAATGATGAATTTTATAATCAAAATGAAAATATTGGGGATGTTCGTAGATATAAAGTTTATAGACATCTATTATATTCATTAGTCGCGTATCAAGAAGATTTAAGCGAATTTGAAATAGATTACTTAAGAAAATTTAGAAGTAGTATTAACAATGAACTTAATAAATACACATTATCAGAACTAGAATTAACTAAAAATATGGCTGTTTTGTTATTTGCTGATGAAACTAAAGAAAAGTTTGACTTTCCTAATAACAAAGTCATCTCTGATATTACTTTATTAGTCAATAACAAAGTATTAAATAAAGTAAGTAATAATGAACTAGTATTAAATGATGATGAAACAATATCTTTATCTAAAGAATATTTAAATAGAATAATTAAAGATATAAAACAAGAGAATTATAATTATTTAAGCAAAAAATATAAAGAAATGACAATTGATAGTTTTGTTAAAGAAGTAATATCTTATTTAAAATATTATGATTTTATAAGAGAAAGTAGTGGCGGTTATAAAGTATATCCAATGATTTCTAAATTAATAGGATATATACCTAAAGATGACCATGAACAGTTAAATTTATTTGGAGGTGATAGCAATGGAGAGATTTAGAATAACGAAAATAGGGTTACTTAATTTTTGGCTCTATGATGAAGAAGAATATGATTTCTATGGTGGTAAATTGATTTTAAGAGGTACAAATGGCAGTGGTAAATCTGTTACTATGCAATCATTTATCCCATTAATTCTTGATGGTAATAAAAGTCCTGATAGATTAGATCCATTTGGATCTAAAGAAAGAAAAATTGAAGACTATATAATAGGAGATTCTGAAAGTGTTCAGAAAGAAGAAGCAATTGCTTATCTTTATATGGAAACATTTAATGAAGAAGAAAATAAATATATAACTATTGGTTTAGGCTTCAGGGGACGAAAAGGTAGGCCAGTAGAATCTTGGGGATTTTCACTAAAAGATGGTAAAAGAGTAAATAAAGACTTTTACTTATATAAAGATCCTACGAATAAAATTCCTCTTACAAAAAATGAATTAAGAACACGTCTAGGGACAATCAATGAATTTACTGATACAATGAAAGAGTATAAACAAATGGTAAATAGGCTTCTTTTTGGATTTCCTAATATTGATTTATATGATGAATTTATTAAGTTATTATTGCAATTAAGGAGTAATAAATTATCAAAAGATTATAAACCAACTAATTTAATAAATGTCTTAAATACTGTATTACAACCTCTAACTGAAGAAGATTTAAGACCTTTATCTGAAGCTATAGAACAAATGAATAAAACTAAAGAACAAGTGGAAATATTAGAAAAAAACGCCAAATCATTAAAAGACTTTTTAAGAGTATATAAAAACTATAATGAAATTATTCTTCTAACCAAAGCTAGAAGTTATCAAAAACAAAATACTCTTTATAATGAGTTAAAAACAGAAAGTACCTCACTAAAACAAGCAATTGAGGCCTTAAAAGGAAATTTATCTGATAAAAACAGTAGATATTATAAAGTAGAAGAAGAAATAAAGAATAATCAAGAGATAAAGCGACAATTAGATAATCAAGATTTAAAACAAAAAATAGAATCATTATCCGTGATTAATGAAACTATTACGGTACTTGAACAAAAAATATCTGAAATAACTCAAACTATTGATAGTAATAATCAAGAAAGATTAGATATAAATACAAAAATATCTAATATTGATAATGAAATTTATAAATTGAGAAGGTCTATTGAAGAAATAACATCGGACTTAAAAAGCTTGTCAGAAGAAAGTTATTTTGATGAGATAATCTTTTTTGTCGATGAATTGCTTGAAAATATTAACACTAATGTTTCATTTGATTCAATAATAATGTCTTTAAAAAAATATCAAGAAAGAATTAATTCAATAAAATTATTATTAGAAGAAGAGGAACAAGTATTAATGGAAAGTGAAAATACAAGAATAGAATTTGAAAAATTATTGAGTGAATATAAAATATTAGAAAAGGATATAGCTAATCAAGAACGTAATTTAAAAGAATGTATTATGGGGTGGCAAGAAGATTTTATTAATAAAGTTAATAATAATATATATTTAAAATTAGAAGAACCGATAAAAAAACAAATATTTGAGCTAATGAATAATTATTCAAATGATAGCTACGAAAAGGCTAAAAATCTTTATATCAATAATGCTAGAAATCTTATTAATAAAATAATTGAAGATAACTTAAATTTAGAAAATAAGAAGAATAATCTTCAAAATGAATTAGCTAATTTAGATATCGAATATAATAAATTAAAAGAATCTAAAGATATTGAACTTCCATCTTTGAATGAAGAATCTGATAAAATATTAATAGAAAATAATATAGAATATATTCCTTTATATAAGTGTATTGAGTTTAAAGATAGTGTTCCTGAAAATGTTAAGAATAATATTGAATCCTCATTACTAGATTTAAACATATTAAATGCTAAAATAATAAAAGAATCTGATATAAGAAAAATACCTACATTAAATACAGAATTGTTATATTTAACTAAAACAAATAAAAAGAAAAATAATATAGCTAAATATTTCAATATAAAAATAGATAAGGATATTAATATTACAGAAGAATATATAAAAGAAATATTAGAATCAATCAGTATTGATACAAACGATACTTTATGTATTCAAGAAAATGGAATTTCTAAAATAGATGTCTTAAATTCTATTGCTGATAGTAATTATAAGCAAACATTTATTGGTTATTTAAAACGAAAAGAACTAAAGGAAAGAAAAATGAATGAAATAACAGAAAAAATAGAAGTAATTTCTAAAAAAATAAATAATATAAATAATTTAATTACCAGTAATAATGATAAAAAAACTACGATTGAATTGGAAATAGATAATTTTCCATCAAACAATATTATTAATAATTTATTAGATAAAATTAAAGAATTAAATATTACTTTAAATTGGAATGATAAAAAGCAAAAAGGATTAGAACAAATTATAGAAAAAATTAATAATAAAGTAAAAGAAGTACGAGAAAAGATAAATGCTAGTAAACAAGGTATTTACGTTCCTCTTAATATATCAGCATATAAGCAAGTATATAGAATTATTATAAGTATTAGTGAAGTTTTACAAAGCTTAAAGATGACTCATAATAGCTATTTAAATAAATTAGAAATAAACAATAGTTATAAAGAAAGATATGAAGATATTAATGCTAATATAGAATATTTAGAAGCTGATAAACAAGAAAAGGAAACATCTTTGAGATTAAATATAAAAAATAAAGATACAATAAATGAAATATTGTCAACAAAAGAATATAAAGATCAGAAAGAAAGACTATTAAATGTTGAAAAAAATTTGATTAATTTATCTAAAGAGAAAGATATTTTAATTAAAGACATATCTAAATTAGAAACTGATATAAAATATAAAACTAATAATCTTTTGGAATTAGATTCTAATATTACTATTTCAGAAAGTGAGTTAAATGTATATAGAGAAATATTCTTAAGAGAATATAAATTAAATTATGTATATAGCGATGAAATAATTAATATAGATGATACGGTTAAAATGATTATTAAAGATGGTAAGGAAAGGAAAGAGATATCTTTAAATGATGCTTTGAATAACTTTTATTCATCTTATAATCATTATCGTTTAGAATTAAATGATTATTCTTTAAAAAATATTGTTTTGTTTAATGACTATAATAATACTTCAGAGAACCTAAAGAAAATATATGAAAGTAATACAAGAGCGGACGTAACGGCAATGTATCAAGGTATAAAATTAAATATAATTGAATTATTTAAAAGAATAGAAAACGATATTCTTGAGAATAAAGAGTTAATTAGTCAACAAGATAGACATTTATTTGAAGATATTCTCTTAAACACCGTAGGTGAAAAAATAAGAAATAGAATTAACTCTTCGAATGAATGGGTTGCAAAAATAAATAATATAATGTCTAAAATGCAAGAAAATAGTGCTTTAAGTTTTAAACTAGTGTGGAGAAGCATTTCTGCTGAAGGTGAGGACGAAATGGATACTAGAGAATTAGTTAAAATATTAAAGATGGATCCTAAACTATTAAAAGAAACGGATTATGAAAGATTAACTAATCACTTTAGGAGTAAAATTAAGAAAGCAGAAGAATTATATAAAGATTCATACATTTCTTTTTATAAAATAGTAGAAGAGATACTTGATTATCGCTCTTGGTTTACATTTCAATTATTGTATCAAAGAAAAGGAATGAATGAAAAAGAATTAACAGATAAAACTTTCTCAAAGTTTAGTGGTGGCGAAAGAGCCAAAAGTATGTATATACCATTATTTGCAAGTGTATACGCAAAACTTTTACTAGCATCCTCTAGTGCTTTAAGAATAATTGCTTTAGATGAGGCATTTGCAGGTGTTGATGATACAAATATAAGAGAAATGTTTGGTATATTAAAATATTTAGATATAGATTTTATTATTAACTCTCAAGTTTTGTGGGGAGATTATGATACTATAGATGATTTATCGATTTGTGAATTAATAAGACCGCAAAACTCACAAATAGTAACAGTTGAAAGATATCGTTGGAATGGTAAGTATAAAGAAATTATTAATGATAGAAAGGAATTTAATAAACAATTTGAAAATGCATAATTATACTATTTATTTTAAAAAAAAACCAGGATTTGAGCGTTTTATAAGAAAACTTTATATAAAATATAAAACTATGGCTAAATTTTCTGGAACCATCAAATTAGAAAGCATAACCTTAACGGAAGCTAAAGATCTATCACGATTTTTTGGTATAAGTTATATTGAAGGTGAAACGATATCTATTTCTATAAAAAAATTTGTTTCAATAATGAATAATTCTAAATATGTTGACTTTGATATCAATACATTAGTAAAAGAGTATTTAAATGTAGAATTAATTACAAATAAGCAAATGAAAGAAATAAATGAATTTGAAGAATTATCTTTTTATCAAAATATTATTATTAATAATACTGGAATAGGAAAGAAATGGTTAAAAGAAGTTGTTTCTAGCAAAAAAGATCCTTATCAATTACTTCATCAAAGGTATAATAAAGACAAATCTTCTTTAAAAAAAGAACTTATTAATATAATAACATTTGTAAATAATTTGCCAAAAGATAAAGTATTATTATCAATCTACGCATCAACATATACTGCAGATCCACATTATCTAGATTTAGATACTGGTCATAGCAATTTGTTTTTGTATGCAATATGCTATATAAGAAATTTAGATTATCCAAATACTAGGGAAGAAAAAATCAAAATATTATCAAGTTGTAATATTGAGATAGATAATTTGTCGAACTATGTATTAACTTACAATTTATTATCGGATAAAAAAAATATAAATATGTTTTCTCAAAATAAAGAATCATTAATATTAAATATTCAAAATATTATTAATACAAACTCTTTCTATACTAAAAATAATAAAGTATATATTTTTGAAAATCCATCGATATTAACAGAAATAATATCGAAAAATATTGATGTAGCTGTAATTATATCAGGTGGATTTCCTAATGCTAGTATTTATCTATTGATAGATAAATTGTTAGAGACCAATAATAAGTTATATTATAATGGAGATTTTGATCCGGAAGGGTTATTGATAGCAAATAAACTTAAAGAAAAATATCAAGATAATTTAACGTTATTTTGTTATGATGAAATTGACTATTTTACTTGTATTTCTAAAAAGAAAATAAGTGTAAATAGATTAAAAAAATTATTAAAAGTTAATGTTAAAGAATTAATGATAATGAAATGTTTATTAAATGTTAATATGTATTCTGCATATCAAGAAAATAATAAGGAAAGAATTTTTAGTTTTATAAATAACAATAAATGATAATAAATATGTTATTTGAACTACGTTATAATATATTGTCAAGGGAATAGGTATTTATCTATTTCTTTTTTATTAAATAGGAAAGTTCTCCGTTCAATAACAAACAAAAAAGTCCCATCAGATTTAATTCTAACAAAACTGAATAGAGAACTGTAACAAAATAATCTTTTTAATTTTAAAAAAAGTATTGACAAACATATGTTTTGTATGCTATAGTTTAATTACAAGCGAGGTGATACGTTATGAAGAATTATAAAACTTATAAATTTAGATTATATCCTAGTGAAAAACAAACAATCTTAATTCATAAGACCCTTGGATGTGTAAGGTAAGTACTACTATAAAGTAGATACATATTACCCGAGTAGTCAGATTTGTTCCTATTGTGAACAAAAAGAGCCTAAATTAAAAGATTTAAGTATAAGAGAATATAAATGCACGAATTGTGGAAGAACATTGGATAGAGATATAAATGCTAGTATAAACATCTTATTTGAGGGATTAAAATTACATTATCAAAGGTAAATAATGTTAAAATAGTAAAAAGCAAAAAAAAGGAACAAATACGGTAGCGACTATCGGAATTTAAGCCTATGGAGACTAGTCAGAGACTATCTATGAAGTAGGAAACCTTGGAGGTAACGACAAGGAAGAAACAAAATTTATTTTGTTTCCTTTGTTCTGATTAAATTCTTATAATTAACCAAATTTATCTTTTAACATAAACTAATGTAGAGGTGATATAGTTGGATAATTACATAAGAGCTTTAACGGGAGTTGTAATAGATCCAGGACATGGAGGTAGTGATCCTGGGGCGGTTGGTAATGATAAAAAGGAAAAAGATTATACTTTGATGATTTCTCAATATATGTTTGAAAGATTTAATGAGTTGGGGGTTCCTGTTACTTTAACAAGGGATACTGATGAGACTTTAAGTCCAACGGAGAGGACTCAAAGGATATTAAATGCATATGGTAATAATCCAAATGTTATTGTTATTTCTAATCACTTGAATTCGGGAGGTGCCGAAGGTCATTGTGTAACAAATGTATAACAATTAAAGATAAAATATATTAATTTATTGGAGTATAATAAAAAAAGAGATTAATTTTTTTTACATAAAGGTGTATAATATGGATTTGAGGATGCGATAATACGCAAAAATTTAGAGATTATATTTATTGTGATGATAATAGAATTAATTCTTATATTAGTCAAATACCTGAATTAAATAAAAATGTAACTTCAGCAAGTTATGAAACAGCGACAGAAGTGGAAGGTGGATTAGACATTAAATTAGTTAAAACAGGAACAATTGTAAAAGAGAAAAATTCTACAAATTACACTATGAAGTCGTCATCATTGGAACAAATTGTAAATTGGACTTTTGATGAAAAGAATGCAATTAATTATGATGGTGAAAATCTAGACACTGAAGACAAAGACAAATTAATAGTTCTTAATGGCAAAATGTCAATACCAGAGATGAGCGAAAATATAGAAATGGTTAATACTATTGCTAGGAATACTTCTTGGTTTGACGTAGTTGCAATGTCAGACGAAGATAAAAAGACTATGTCATATATTAAAGAAAGCGATAATGTGCCAATATTGTTAGAACTTGATTCAGATTACATTTTTAATTGCAATTTAAGAAAAGATTGTATAATTGGAAATAAAGATGATTTTTTCGACAATATTGATAATGAAATAACAATAATAGGAAGAATAGATAAAATATATAATACAGAAGAAGAAATAGAAATTTACGACTTAGTTAAGGAAGTATTTAAGTTGAATAGAGCAATTAGAAGAAAGATGCCGAAAGAATCATTAAAAGATGCAATAATTTACGAAACAGGACCACTAGTGAAAATTACACCAATAATTATATACAAATAGAAATTAATATCCAACTTAATGTTAATTTTGGTAGTTTTTGTCAAAGTGTAAAAGAATATATATAATAAAATTTTATAGAGTTTGATTTAGTCAAACTTTATTTTTTTAATAATTTATTTTATCATAGTAACATGAAAGGAGGGATTATGAATAAAACTTATAAATACAAAGGTTCTTTTTACTTTTTTGATCATGATATTTTCAATGATATGTTTAATAGAAAATGTAATAGGAATAGATTAATGATTAAAGATATGGAAGAGCAGTTAGCAAATGCTATTAACGTATCAAAAGATGCAGTTCATAGTTGGCGTTATAAAACTTATAGCCCTAATGGATTAGAGCTTATTAATGATATAGCAAATTTTTTTGGATATGAGAAAGATGTACTATTATGTAAGAATGGAGGAGATGAAAAAATGAAAAAAATGTCAGATGTTGAGTTGCTGTCTGTAAAAAGAGTATATGAATCAATAATTGAATTTTTAGAATGTTTTTATAAAACAAATGGTTTTAATGACTTGTGGTTTGATTTTGAAAAAATTGAACCTTCGTTAAGAGAAAAGAATTTATGGCAAATAGCAGAAAAAGAGCATGATAAGGTAATGATATCTTTAAAAAAAGAATATCCTATTATTGGAAAAATACAAATTTATACTGATTTAAGTAATTTTATTTACAATGATTTGTATGATATTTATGATGGAAAATTAACATATGCATATAGATTCGAAGCAATACCCGATGGAAATCCAACAACTGATGAAGATTATACAAAAGCATATAAAAAGTTAAATGAAATAATAGATTCTTATTGTTAAAATTTTATAAAACCCTATTTAATTGTCTAAAATTGAATAGAGTTTTTTTGATAGAATTTTTTTAAAAATGAAGTTTTAATTTTTTAAGTATTTAATTAATATTATAAATATTGTCCTAGCCAGCACTGCAAATGAACTCCCGCATTTGCAAATTTATGGGGAAATCCCAAACCCTTGAAAAATTAAATAAAAAAAATAATTTTCGACAATTGAAGGAAATTATATTTACTTTCGTTCGGCAAAGTGTTATAATGTATGTACAAAAGTAAATGGGTGATTTTATGAATAATGAAAAAAAACTAATAGAATTTTTAGAAAAAAATAATGGTTATATTACTACTGCTGAATTAGTAGAACTTAATATTTATAAATCTCAAATTCAATTCTATATTGATAAAGGAATTATAGAAAAAGTTAGTCATGGTTTATACATGAGTACAAAGACTTTTAAGGATGAATATTATATTTTACAAAAAAACTATCCTAGTGCAATATTTTCCTATAATACAGCATTACATATTTTAAATCTTACAAATAAGACACCATCTGTAATTGATATAACTGTGCCAAGAAATAAAAAAGTTAGGGGGCATTATAATATTCATTATGTTTCAGAAAATTATTATGAAATAGGTATTATAAAAGCGACTAGTCCACTTGGTAATCCAGTTAAAGTATATAATGCTGAAAGATGTATTTGTGATATGTTAAAATCTGAAACAGAATTTGATTTAGAACTTCAAAATAGAGTATTAGATTATTACTTTAATAGTAAAGATAAAAATATTGAATTGTTGTTAGAGTATTCAAAAATATTTAATATCTATGAAAAAGTTAATACAATTGTGGAGGTTATGATGAAATGGTAGATATAACTGATATAAAAAGATTAGCAAAAGAAATAGAAAATAAATATGATCTTAATTATTACGAAATATTACAAAGATATATGTTTGAAAGAGTGTTAGAAAGAATATCTGTGTCAAAATATCAAGATAACTTTATTTTAAAGGGTGGTTTGTTATTGTCTGCTATGTTTGGTATTGGTAATAGAATGACTAAAGATATGGATGCTACAATTACAGGGATAGATGTATCAAAGGATAAAATGTTAAAAGTACTAAACGAAATATTAAGTATAAATTTAAAAGATGGTGTTAAATTTAATGTAGTAGATATAACTGATATTAGAGAAGATGATGAGTATGGTGGAAATAAATATCATATTGTAGGTAAATTACAAAGTTTAAAAGTTAATTTAGAAATTGATATATCTACTGGTGATAAAGTCACACCGAGAGAATTAAAATATAAATATCCTTTAATATTCGAAGACAGAACAATAATGATTAGTAGTTATAATATTGAAACAATATTAGCAGAGAAGATTGAAACAGTATTAAGACGTGGTGTGTTTAATAGCAGAATGAAAGATTTTTATGATATATATTATTTCTTAACTAAATTAAGAAAAGAGATAAATATAAATATTTTAAAAGAGGCTGTGGATAATACATTCACTAAAAGAGATTCATTTGAATATTTAAATGATTATGAACAAATTATTGATTCTATTATTGGTAATGAAAGATTAGAAAAATTATGGAATATTTATAGCAATAAGTATACATATGCTAAGGGTATAGATATAAATAAAATATTAAATTTATTAAAAGATATAATCAAAGAATTAGATTTAGAAGTTGTCGCAGTATAAATAAAGATGATAACTATTTAATACAATTATATGAAAAATTTTTATTGAGTAAAAATAATAAATTAAGGGTAGAAGATGATTTCATTGACAACCATTATTTGTCCGAGTTGTCATAAAATGTCATAATTTTTCATAAATTGTCTTGAGATTATTAAAAAAATAAGATATAATTAGATAGAATATAATAGTTTGTATGAGAGGTGCAGTGATATGCAAAACAATATATATACAGTTAAACAAGTTGCAAAACATTTAAAAGTAAGTGATAGAACAGTAATAAGATTGATACATGATAAAAAGTTAAAAGCCTCTAAGGTTGGATGTTCATGGAGAATTCTAGAAAAAGAGATTAATAAATATCTTGAATCTTATACGAATTATAAGAAGGAGGCTTAGTTATGTTAGAAAATGATATAAAGAAACTTATTAAAACAATGAATTATTTACCTAAAAATGGTGTTAGTAATATTTATTTTAAAGAATATAAAATAGGTAATGAGTTGTATGAAATATTTTTAGATTTTAATGATAAAAGAATCGATTATGGAAATAAAATTAAACTTGGAAATACTACTACATGTAATTTTGCAAAGCCTGAAAATTTTGTTGTTTTAGAGTGCGTAAATAGGTTGCTTGAAAAAGGTTATAAACCACAAAATATAGAATTAGAGAAAATATATCCATCAGGTCATGGGCATAGTGGAAATTTAGATATTTTAATCTATGATGAAAATAGAAAAGCATATTTAATGATTGAATGCAAAACATGGGGTACCGAATATAAAAAAGAAATCAATAAAATGTTAAAAGATGGTGGCCAACTATTTACATATTATGCTTTAGATAGGGATGCAAAATATTTGTGTTTATATGCATCTGTTTTGGATAATGGAAAAATTGATTATAAAAACAGTATTGTTTCTATTGATGATGAATGGATTTCGTTGTCAACTTCTAAAGAAATTTATACACATTGGAATAAATCTTTCAAAGATAATGGTATATTTGAAAAACATGCTGATCCTTATGATATAAAACATAAAGCATTAACTTATGAAATGTTAGATGACTTGAAAGAAGAGGATAGTGGAAAAATATTTAATCAAATTATGGAAATATTGCGTCATAATGTTGTTTCTGATAAGCCAAATGCATTTAATAAATTACTTAATTTGTTTGTATGTAAAATTATAGATGAAGATAGAAATGACACAGAAGAATTACATTTTCAATGGTTAGATGATGATACAGATGAATCATTACAAATGAGATTGAATGATTTATACAAAAAAGGAATGTGGAGATTCTTAAATATCAATGTAACTGATTATTCTGAAACTGAAATAAATAATGCTTTGCAGTCAATTGATGCAGATGAAAGTTTTAAACAAACAATTAAAGATATGTTTATTGATACCAGACTTAAGAAAAGTCCTAATTTTGCATTTAAAGAAGTTTTAGATGAAAAATCATTTAAAGCTAATGCAAAAATTGTAAAAGAAATTGTACTGTTGTTACAGAGTTATAAATTCAGATATAGACAAAAACATCAGTTTTTAGGTGATTTTTTTGAATTGTTATTAAATACATCAATGAAACAAGAGGCAGGACAATATTTTACACCTGTACCTATAACTAGATTCATTATTAGTTCTTTGCCAATAAAAGAAATGATCATTGACAAAATTAAAAACAATGAGGGTGAAATTTTACCTGTTGTAATTGATTATGCAGCAGGTAGTGGGCATTTTTTAACTGAATACATGGAACAAGTTCAAAATATATTAGAAAAATTTGGTATGTCCATGACAAAAGAGGAAATAGATAAAGCAGTTGATGCTATTGACATATCATTTGCTTCGCCAACTATCAAAAATAAAATTAAAACATGGATTGAAAGCGAAAAATTTGTTTGGGCAAAAGATTATGTGTATGGAATAGATTTAGATGATAGGCTTGTTAAAACTGCAAAAGTATCAGCATTTTTTAATGGTGATGGAGAGGCAAATATTATATGGGCCAATGGTTTAGATAATTTTAAGAAATCAAATGAATATATTGAGAAATTAAAAGAAACACAAACTTTTGACAAAAAAAACAATGGACAATTTGATATATTGATTTCCAATCCACCATATAGTGTAGAAGCATTTAAATCAACTCTAAAGAATGGTAAAGAAACTTTTGAATTATATGATAATCTAACTGATAATAGTTCTGAAATTGAATGTTTATTTGTTGAAAGAATGAAACAATTACTTAAAGTGGGTGGTAAAGCAGGTGTTATTTTACCTATTTCCATTTTAACAAATAGTGGTATTCATTCAAAAGCTAGAGAAATAATATTTAAGTATTTTAGAGTAAAATCTATAGTTGAACTTGGCTCAGGGACTTTCATGAAAACAGGAACAAATACTATAATTCTATTTTTGGAACGTAGACCTGACAATGATTTTAAAGAAGTAGAAAGAGCTGTTAACAAATTCTTTGATGATAATTTAGATGTTACTGTTTTAGGAATAGAAAATGCTTTTTCAAAATATGTTATGAATGTTTATGATGATTTATCATTTAAAGATTATCTTAAATTAATTAATGGCGAAGTACTAGAACATGAACTATATAAAGATTATAATAATGAATTTGTTGGTAATTTAAACAATATTAAGCAGCTAGAAAAAGAGAAAATGTTATATTTTATATTAACTTGTGAACAAGAATCTGTAATTGTAAAAACAGGAAAGAAACAAGATGAGAAAAATTTCTTAGGTTATGAATTTAGTGAAAGAAGAGGACATGAGGGATTAAAGTGGTTACCAAATGGTACTAAATTATATAACGAAAATGATCAATTAGATGTTACAAAAGCAAATAGTTATATATATAATGCATTTAATGAAAAAAAATCTGTTATAGATAAAACTTTAGAAAAAAATATATCATATGTAAATTTAAGTTCATTGTTTGAATATGGAACTGCAAAATTTGATAAAAAAATCAACTTAAATAAAAAAAATAAAATAAATATATCTAGTAAATATAAGTTAGAAAAATTAGAAAATTTAGTTACTACTATAGAAAGTGGTAGTCGTCCAACAGGTGGTGTTTCTAACATTACGGAGGGAATTTTAAGTTTAGGTGGAGAACATATTGGAAATAATGGTGAATTATTTCTTGATAAATTAAAATATGTTCCTGTAAGTTTTTATAATAATGCTGATAAAGGAAAAATTCGACATAATGATATTTTAGTTTGTAAAGATGGTGCATTGACAGGAAAAGTTTGTACTATTCCTAATTCCTTTGAGTTTGAACATGCAATGGTTAATGAACATGTATTTATTCTTAGGGCAAATGAGGACAAAATTTTGCAAAAATACTTATTTACTTTTCTTTTTTCTGATATCGGTCAGAGTGTATTAAAAAGTAAGATTACAGGACAAGCGCAAGGAGGACTTAATTCCACAAATTTAAAGGATGTTAAGATTCCGTTAATGCCTATTGATGTTCAAATACAGTTGGTTAATGAAGTTGAAAATATAGAAAACAAAATTGAAGTTGCTACTGAAAAAATTAATGAATATGAAGAAAAAATTAAAAGTATTATTTCAGGCATAAGGAACTATTCTACTAAGTTTTCTAATATTGCAACATTAGAGTATGGAAAAGCATTGAAAGAGTCTTCACGTAGAAAAGGAAATTATTATGTTACGGGTGCTAATGGTATAATAGGAATGCATGATGAATATATAGTTGAATCACCTTGCATAATAGTGGGGAGAAAAGGATCTGCGGGAAAGGTTAATTATTTTGATAAGAATTGTTATCCTATTGATACTACATATTATGTTAAGCCCATACATGATACTAATATGAAATTCTTGTATTATCAGATGTTACAAATGCAATTAGAAAAACATATAGATGGTATTGGAGCACCTGGACTTAATAGAAATAAGGTTTATGATTTGCATATTCAAATTCCTCCAATTGAAGAACAGAATAGAATTGTTGAAGATATAGAAAAATATGAAAATTATATAAATGATTTTAATAAGCAAATAGAAGAATTAAATATATTAAGAAAAACAGTGTTAGAAAAATATTTATAAATTATAAAAATTATGCTATTATTATAATAGCTACTAGGGAAGGTAGTTATTAATACATATATAAACATAGTGCTAATTGCACATTTTACAGTCTTTAAATTGAAGAACTGTGTACATATTATTCAAATGAAAAACAGTATTCCCTGTTTTCATTGTGGATAAATGTCCAGTTCTTTTTATGTGTTCCTAAAACTAGCTGGTAAAGAGAGGAGGATAAGGGACAAGTATAGATAATCTTATATTCTTATATGAAATGGATAAAGAAAATATAAATTTTATAAATGTAATATTACCAACCAGTATTTTAGGAGATAATAATATAACACCTTTAGAAAGATTGTTATTAATAAGCATATTGTCGCTTTGTAAACAGAAAGGATATTGTTGGGCTACTAATGAATATTTTGCAGCGTTATTTAATGTTAGAAAGCAAACAATATCGAAAAGTATAAGTAGTTTATCTAAAAATAATTATATTGAGTTAAAATTTGATAATAGTGAAAAAAATAATTCTAAACGTATAATTAAAATATCAGAGGCATTAACAAAAATCATATCAAGTATTAAAGAAAATATGAATACTAGTGTTAATAAAAACCTTAACCAATATAATAAATATAATAATAAAAAGAAAAATATAATTAATGAAATATATACTCGTGATGAAGAGGGGAACGAGTATTGGAACGGAAAGAAAATTGAATCAAAAGAAGCAACACAAGAAGAAATTGAAGAATTAGAGAATTTATTAAAAGAATTTAGAGATTAAAGGAGGAAAGTAAATAAATGAATAATAAAGTCATAAATTTAAATGAGGTGGCTTTATGTTTAATATAACTGAAACTTTTAAAAAGGATTCTCTTAATCTAACTGAATTGGTATATGAATTTATAAAAAGTGTGATCAATAATGAACAGTAGACTCGTAAAATTTGGCAATTTATGGTATGCTATAAGTGGCTTTAAATTGTTATACAGCAAGAAAGGAGAATAATTAATTTGTATAACACTTTAATAGGACGAAATCGAGTCTTTAAAGCAGCAATATATATAAGATTATCTGAAGCAGATGAAGGAAAAGCTTACGAATCCGATAGTGAGAGTGTCCTTAATCAACGAAATATGCTAATGAAGTTTGTAAAAGATAATGGCTTTATTTTTGTAGATGAATATGTCGACGATGGCTATTCTGGAACTGATTTTGAAAGACCTGGATTTAAGCGTATGATTGAAGCTATTAAAAATAAAGAAATAAATCTAGTTATAGTAAAAGATTTATCTAGACTAGGTAGAGACCATATAATGACAGGTTATTATATAGAGACTTTTTTCCCAGAAAATGGAATAAGGTTTATATCTTTACAAGAAGGATATGATAATGCGGTAAATCAAGCTAGTAACGATTCATCAACATTTATAATTGCTTGTAATGATTATTATAGTAAGCAAAATTCCATTAAAATTCGCAATGTTTTAAATGATAAGAGAAGGAATGGTAAATTTATTGGAAGTATGCCTAGTTATGGATATATGAGAGACCCAGAAGACAAAGGTCATTTAATACCAGATCCAGAATATGCACTAGTTGTTAAGAGAATATTTGAAATGGCTTCAAATGGTGTTGGTGTATCTGACATAACTTCATATTTAAATAATAACCATATTAAGACACCTAGTAGTCTTAAAAGAAAAAATCCTAATGCTAAATCTAAATATAATCCTATATGGACTATTTCATCGGTTAAAAAAATATTAAAAAATCAAATGTATATAGGAGATATGGTACAGAACGTTCAAACTAAAGTATCATATAAATCTAAAAAGAAAAAAGCACTTCCTAGAAGTAATTGGGATATTGTAAAAAATACTCATGAAGCACTTGTTGATAGAATTACTTTTGAAAGAGTACAAAATAATGTTAAAAGAGTAAATAGAACTGTTAAAACTAAGCGTGAAAAAAGGTTATTTGAGAATTTAATATTTTGTAGAGAGTGTGGTAATACGTTAACTGTATCATATAGAAAAAATCATAACTATTGGACAGTTAATTGCAATAGATATTCAAGAGATCCTAGAAGAAGAATGTGCGAACCACATTTCATGCCGTATGATAAGTTAGAAGAAGCATTATTAGATACTATAAAGAAAACTTGTAAAGAATATATAGAACAAATAAATATTTCAGAATTATCAAAGAAAATAGCTAATAAAAAGAAAAATACTAATCAGAATAATGAAAAAATTTCAGAATTACAAAATAAAGAAAAAGAGTATTTAAATAAATTAGATGTTTTATATGAAGATAAGTTTAGAGGTATAGTGTCAGAAGAAACTTATAAAAGAATTGCAAATGAAACAGAAATACTGTTAATCAAACTAAGAATACAAATAGACAAATTAAAAGAAGAAGAAAAAGTAATCAAAAATAAAACTAGCAATTTAAAAGAGTATGAGAAAAAAATAAGAATGTTAATTGACATAGCAAATCCAACAAGAGAGCTTTTACAAACGATTATCGATAAAATTATTATAGATAAAGATAGAAATATTGAAATAATTTATAAATTTAGCATATTGAATAATTAAAACTTTTTCCAAATTTGGGAAGAAGTGATACATAAAAGATAAACTACTTATATAAAAGTGGAGGTATAAATGAACAAAGAAAAAAAGAAGATATTTGAATCAAAAAGAGATGTATTTAATTTTATAATAGGTATTATTTTATTGGGGTTATTATTATATATTAGTGTTATAGTTGCAACTTACTTTATTATCGCAGTAAAGAAAGTCTTTGATAATTATACTACTATCTCAGTAGCCATAATAACTGGACTTTTAGCTTTTATTTCTGCCATTGTTGGAAAGTTTTTGGAGAATAGATACACAATTAAAAATCAAATAAGAAAAGAAAAACAAACTGTATATATAAATTTTTTAGAGTGGTTAATAAATAATGTATTAAACGCAAAAATAAGAAGTAATAGTAATGTAGTAGAAGAAATAAAAGAACAGCAAAAATTAATGACCATATATGCTTCTGATAAAGTTTTAAAAGCTTGGTCTGAATTTAAATATATATCAATGAATAGTGTTATGAATAATTCTAATTTATCAAAAGATAAAAAAACAGAAATTTTTATAAAAGAAGAAGCACCATATATTGAAAAACTAATTTTAG
Source organism: uncultured Bacilli bacterium (assembly GCA_944358825.1). Classification (GTDB taxonomy): domain Bacteria; phylum Bacillota_I; class Bacilli_A; order RF39; family UBA660; genus CALVVX01. Next base: position 24,231 of record CALVSA010000005.1, on the reverse strand, counting down.
CTATACGAAAAGAATTAGGTTATAAAAATAAAAATATAAAAACGTATGATATTTTAAAATTGTATATTAATGATATAAATAAATATATATAAATAACTACACAATGACCATCACCAGGAGGTACCGGTGCGGAAGTAATTTATGCACTGCGTAACTCTGATACTCTATCGAGAAATGTTTTGAATAATTTAGGCACTGAAGGGCAAACAATGCGTAAATATTATCAAAGACGCTTGCCTTCTGATACAAGTAAAGATTATTATTTTATACATCGAAATACCGGTGTAACAGAACCAATAATAGTTGAATATGGATTTATAGACGATACACCAGAAAACGTCAGATTTTTAGAAGATAATTATAAAAGATTAGCAGAAGCAGTAATTAGAGCAGTGGCTAGCTATAAAGGAATAAACTATGTAGCACCACCAGATTTAATGACTAATACATATACAGTGAAAAAAGGTGATAGTTTATATGCAATAGCAAACAAATATAACACAACAGTCGATGAACTAAAATCACTAAATAATTTAACTAGTAATACATTACAAGTCGGTCAAATATTACGCGTTCCATCTGAAGACGAAGAAGTTCCATCATCTAATACATATACTGTAAAACGTGGCGATAGTTTATATTCAATAGCAAACAAATATAATACAACAGTAGATGAATTAAAACGCTTAAATAATTTAATCAGCAATGTTTTACAAATAGGTCAAGTATTAAAAGTAAGTGAAAATATAGAAGAACCTACAACCCCAGATAACCCATCAACATATACAGTGAAAAAAGGTGATAGTTTATATGCAATAGCAAATAAATATAACACAACAGTTGATGAATTAAAACGCTTAAATAATTTAACCAGCAACGTTTTACAAATAGGTCAAGTATTGAAAATAAATAGCAATAAAGAAGATAGCGATAACGAATCACCAGATACAAATAATAGTACCTATACAGTCCAAAGTGGTGATAGCTTATATTCGATTGCAAGAAAGTTTAACACAACAGTCGATGAACTAAAAACACTAAATAATTTAACTTCAAATTTGCTTAGTATAAATCAAGTTTTAAAAATACCATCAACTAATAATATACCAACTACATACACAGTTCAAAGTGGCGATAACTTATATTCAATAGCAAGAAAATTTAATACAACAGTTGATGCATTAAAAACACTAAATAATTTGACATCTAATTTACTTAGTGTTGGACAAAAATTAATTATTAGATAAAAATCATTTTACATATTTGTAAGTGCTTTTTATCTTTTTTTGTTATTTAATATAAAAAATAACTGTTACAATTAACAGTTATCTATCAACTTTGAAATTAAACTTTTATAATTTATACCATCATAATCAAATAACTTAGTAAACATACTTATTTTTGTAAACCCAGGAATTGTATTTATTTCATTAAAATATAAAATATCGTTTTTTTCATCATATAAAAAATCAACTCGCGCATAATCTTTACAACCTAGAATCTCAAAAATTAAAATAGCTTCTTTTTGTATTTTTTCTTTTAATTTCTCATCAATATCTGCGGGAATAATAGTTTTAGATTCCTTTTCATATTTAGCATTATAATCGTAAAAAACATTACTTGGAACGATTTCTCCAATACTAGAAGCAATAATTTTTTTATCTTTAATAATTCCGCATTCTAACTCTTTAGCCTTTATAAACTTTTCAATTAATATTTTTTTATCATATTTAAAAGCATATTTTATAGCCTTTTCTAACTCTTTTTTATTATTAGCGATACTAATACCAATAGAAGAACCATTAGAAGTTGGTTTAATAATCATAGGATAACCAATTTTTTCTTCGTAATATTTAAATTTTTTCTTATCATTTTTGTTTAATAAAATAAAATCAACTTGTTTAATATCATTGGAATTACAAATAATTTTAGTCAAATATTTATCCATTCCACAAGCATGGGCCAAAGAAGAAGAACCTACATATTTAATATCAAACATTTCTAGTAATGCTTCTATTTTCCCATCTTCTCCTAAAGCACCATGAATGATCGGAAAAACAATATCAAAACTACGTAAATAATCAATAATATTTTCAACATATGCATTGTTTTTACTATTTAACCAATTACCATTTTCTAATAACTCAAGAGTATCATTAAATTCATACCATACATTATTTTTACTAATACCACATATTTTTACATTGTATCTCTTATAATCAATGTTTTCTAGTATCCCTTTAGCGGATTTACAAGAAATTAGATGTTCATGAGATGGTCCTCCAAATAAAATTAAGACCTTTTTCATTAATTCACCCCATTTAATTATATGATAAAACATTATTTTTAAACCGACAAATTTAAGTCAATTCCTTGTTTTAACATTTAAAATATGTTAAAATTAGTAACGGTGATAGAATGGAAGATGTACTAAAGAAAATATATGATTATTCCCTTGAAGAAATTATGGGTCAACGCTTTGGTCGTTATTCTAAATATATTATTCAAGATCGTGCAATCCCTGATGTTAGAGATGGACTAAAACCGGTTCAAAGAAGAATTTTATTCTCAATGTATAAAGAAAAAAATACTTTTGATAAACCATATAAGAAAAGTGCTAGAGCAGTTGGAGATGTTATGGGTAAATATCATCCTCATGGTGATAGTTCAATTTATGAAGCAATCGTTAGAATGAGTCAAAATTGGAAAATGAAAGAACCGTTCATTGATATGCAAGGAAATAATGGATCAATTGATGGTGATAGTCCTGCTGCTTCTCGTTATACAGAAGCTAGATTATCAAAAATAGCAGGAGAAATGCTTAAAGATATTGATAAAAATACTGTTATTATGGCTCCAAATTATGATGATACATTATTAGAACCAACAGTACTACCAGCTAAATTTCCTAATTTGTTAGTAAATGGTACAACTGGAATATCAGCGGGCTATGCAACAAATATTCCTACTCATAATTTAGGTGAAGTAATAGATGCAACAATATTTAGAATCGATAATCCTAATTCTAGATTAGAAACAATAATGAATTATATAAAAGGTCCTGATTTTCCAACAGGTGCAATAGCGTGCGGTATTGATGGAATTAAACAAGCCTATGAAACAGGACGTGGAAAAATTGTTGTTAAAGCTCGAGTTAAACTTGAGAAAAATAAAATAATTATAACTGAAATACCGTATGAAGTTAATAAAGCTAATTTGATTAAGAAAATAGATGAAATAAGAATTGATAAAAAAATAGATGGTATTGTAGAAATACGCGATGAATCGGATAAAAACGGCTTGCAAATAGCAATTGATTTAAAGAAAGATGCAAACGTTGATAATGTTTTAAATTATTTATATAAAAATACAGAATTGCAAATATCTTATAATTTTAATATGATTACTATTATTAATCGTCGTCCCGTATTAGTGGGAATTTTAGGAATATTAGATGCATATATTGCACATCAAAAAGAAGTTACTTATAAAAAGTGTGAATTTGATTTAGCACACGCTAAAGCAAGATATCATATAGTGGAAGGTTTAATTAAAGCAATTTCAATATTAGATCAAGTTATAAAAACAATTAGAGCTAGTAAAGATCGAATGGATGCAATAGAAAATTTAGTTATTAAATACCAATTTACTAATGAACAAGCAACAGCAATTGTTGATATGCGTCTATATCGTTTAACTAATACTGATATTACAATATTGGAAGAAGAGGTAAAAAATTTAAAATTAATCATTAATGAATTAGAACTTATATTAAGTGATCCAGAAAAACTTAATGCTGTTATTAAAACTGATCTTCGTCGTATAAAAAAAGAATATGCACATGAACGTTTAACAACCATTCAAGAGCAAATAGAAGAGATTAAAATTGATACTACTCTAACTATACCAAAAGAAGATGTAGTGGTAGTAATTACTAAAGATGGCTATGTAAAAAGAGTTTCAAAAAGAAGTTATTTACAAGCAGGAAACGATTCAACATTATTAAAAGAGGATGATTATGTATTAGGTATTTATAATATGAATACTTTAGATACTTTATTAGTATTTACAGATTTAGGTAATTATTTATATGTTCCAGTTTATGAAATACCAGAATCAAAATGGAAGGAATTGGGTAAACATATTAGTAATATAATTAATGTAGGAAGTGAAGAAAATATTATTAATGCTATGCCAGTTTATGATTTTGATAAAGATATATATGTTACATCTTTTAGTAAAAATGGAATGGTAAAAAGAACTAAATTAATAGATTTTAAAGTTCAAAGATATTCTAAAGCAATTAATATGATGAAACTTAAGGCAGACGATAGAGTTATAAGTGTTGATTATAATCAAGAAAAAGAAGTTTTTGTAGCTACTAGAAATGGTTATGGATTATGGTATGATATAAGTGAAGTAAGTGTTACTGGACTTAAATCATCAGGAGTAAAAGCAATTAATCTAAAAAATGATGAAGTAGTAGCGGGTATCATATTTAATAAATTAGAAGAATACATTACAATTATTACAGATAAAGGAACAGCTAAAAGATTAAAATTAAGTGATTTTGAAAAAGGTAGTCGTGCTAATCGTGGATTATTATTAATGAAAGAAATTAAGAGTAATCCAAGTAAAATTATAAATGTCTTTATTGAAAATACTAAAAATATGATTTTTGTAAAAACAATCAAAGATACTAAATTAGTTAGACTAAATGAAATACCAATTATGGATCGTTATAGTAATGGATCTTATGTAGTAAAAGAAAGAATTGTTAATGTTTATAAAGAAGCTTTAATAATATCTAAAGATGATATTATAACTTTTGTAGAAGATAATAACAAACGAGAAGAAAAAATTAATACTAATAATAATCCATCTTTAAAAGAAGTTGATGATCGTTTTATGACGATTGATGATTTACTTAATAATATAGAGTAGGTGATAGTATGAATATTTATGTTAAAGATATAATTGAGATATGTAATGCGAAATTAATATGTGGTAATCCTGATTTAGAATGTGTAAATTTTTCTAAAGATACTAGAACTATTTTAGAAAATGATGTTTATGTGGCTATTAAAGGCGAAAAGTTTGATGGAAATGATTATTATGAAGAGGCTTTTTTAAAAGGTGCTAGTGCATGTATTTTAGATAATATTGATTTAAATAATTTTGATTATCAGAAATATAGTGATAAAACTATTTTATTAGTAGAAGATAGTATTAAGTGTTTATGGCAATTAGCTTCTTTTAAAAGAAGTAAATATAATATAGAAGTTGTGGCTATTACTGGTAGTGTTGGTAAAACTAGTACTAAAGATATGGTTGCAAATGTATTATCACAAAAATATAGAGTATTAAAAACTTCTGGAAATAATAATAATCATATTGGGCTTCCTCTTACTATTTTGAAATTAAAAGATGAAGAAGTATTAGTAGTAGAAATGGGAATGAATCATTTTAAAGAAATTAGTTTACTTACTAATATAGCTAAACCAACAATTGCTATTATTACTAATATAGGTACTTCTCATGTTGGAAATCTTGGTTCTAGAGAAAATATATTAAAAGCTAAATTAGAAATAGTAGAAGGATTAAGTAAAGATGGAATATTGATTGTTAATAATGATAATGACTTATTACATAATCTTAAAATAGATAATACTAATATATTAACTGTTGGTATTGATAATAAAAGTACTTATATGGCACAAGATATAAAAATAATGAATGAGTCTATGACTTTTAATGTTAATGATAACAATAAGTTAATCAACATTAATCTAAATATTGGTGCTACGCCTTTTGTTTATAATAGCTTAATTGCGTATGCTGTTGGTCGTATACTTAATTTGGATGAAAATGCGATAAAAAGAGGAATAGAAACAGTGGAATTATCTAAAAATAGGTTAGCTAAAATTAGTATGAAAAAAGGTTATACTATTATTGATGATACATATAATGCTAGTTATGATTCGATGAAGCTTGCTTTAAATATTTTAAAAAATACTAAAGGAAAAAGAAAAATAGCGGTTTTAGGTGATATGTTAGAATTAGGTGATTATACTAAAGAGATGCATGAGAAAATAGCTAGTGAGATAATAAATAACGATATTGATATAGTAATTACTATTGGTAATTATTCTAAATATATTGATGAGAAGTTAATTGAGCTAAATTTTTCTAAAGATAATTTATATCATTTTGACAAAGAAAGTGATACGTATGAAATATTAGATAAATTATTTGAAAAAGATGATGTCATATTATTTAAATCTTCGCATGCAATTGGACTTACTAATATAGTTAATTATCTATTAAAAATGGAAGAATAATTAGTTTTATTCTTGTTTTATTTTTTATTTTGTGTTATTATTAATATAGTAAAGGTGGTTATATGAAAAGTGTGATTGTTAAACTAGAAAATGTTAACAAAAGGTATAAGGATAAGACAATTATTAGAGATTTTAATTTGGAAGTTTATGAAAAAGAGTTTTTAACTATATTAGGGCCATCAGGTTGTGGTAAAACAACTATTTTAAGAATGATTTCAGGTTTAGAACCTGTTAGTAGTGGTAAGATTTTATTAGATGGAGTAGATGTTACAGATATTGGTGCTTCACATAGAGAAGTTAATACTATTTTTCAAAATTATGCTCTATTTTCTCATATGAGTGTAGAAGATAATATTGCTTTTGGTTTAAAAATGAAGAAAGTAGATAAAGATAGAATAAAAAAAGAAGTAGAGAAAATGTTAGATTTAGTTAAATTAAAAGGTTATAATAAAAAATATCCTAATCAATTATCAGGCGGAGAACAACAAAGAGTAGCAATTGCTCGTGGATTAATTAATTCTCCTAAAGTTTTGCTGTTAGATGAACCTTTATCTTCTTTAGATTATAAGTTGAAAAAAGAGATGCAAGTGGAACTTAAAAGATTACAAAAAAGATTAGGAATTACTTTTGTTTATGTTACTCATAATCAAGAGGAAGCTTTATCTATGAGTGATAGAATTTTAGTTTTAAATAAGCAAAAAGAGGAACAATTAGGTAGTCCTATTGATATTTATAATAATCCAAATAATAAGTTTGTTGCTGATTTTATTGGGGAGTCTAATATATTTAGAGCTAAGGTTATAAAGGTTATTGATCGTTATGCTTATGTTGAGATAGATTTAGGTAAAAAGATAAGAATTATTAATAAGAGTTATAAGGTTGGAGATCAAATTTATATAATGATTAGACCAGAAAATATTACTGTTGGTAATAGATTGAGTGAAAATAGTTTAGAAGTTAGTGTTAAGGAACTTATTTATAATGGAGCTAATATAAGAATAATTGCTTTATTTGGTAATAAAGAGATAAAGATTAATGTAAAAAATAGTGATAAAGTTGCTTTGAAGGAAGAAATTACTATTAGTTTTAATACTAAAAATATTAGTAGTTTTGTAAAATGATGAAAAAAGAGAGTAAATTTTTTAAGTATTTATCATTATTACCAATTAGTTTTTATGTAATTGTTTTAATATTTTTACCACTTTTATATATTTTTTGTTTAAGTTTTTTAACTACTGATTATTATGGGGGAATTAATAATACACTGACTTTATCTAATTATCTAAATTTAATTGATTTAGTTTATATTAAGCTTTTTATTAAATCTTTTTTAATCGCAGGCATTAGTACTTTTATATGTATATGTATTGCGTATCCGTTCGTTATTTTTGTATCACAGAAGAAGAAAATGACTAAAAATATTATTATGACATTAGTAATGGTTCCATTTTTGACTAATTCTTTAATTAGAACTTATGGGTGGATAGTATTACTTCGTAAAACAGGTATAGTTAATACTTTTTTACAAGATATTAATGTTATTTCTTCACCGATTTCTTTTATTTATAATGATTTTGGCATTATTTTAGGTATGGTTTATACGTTGCTTCCATTTATGATTTTACCTTTATTTAGTGCAGTTGATAAAATTGATAAATCTGTTATTGAAGCTTCATATGATTTAGGATCAACTTCATTTAAAACTTTTTTTAAGATAATTGTGCCACAAACTAAAGTGGGTTTATTTAATGGTTCACTTATGGTGTTTATTCCTGCGATTGGCTATTTCTTTATTGCCGATTTATTAGGTGGTGGTAAACTAATGTTAATAGGTAATTTAATTAAAAATCAATTTTTATCTGCAAGAAACTGGCCATTTGGGGCAGCAATTTCTATTAGTTTGGTTTTAATTACTTTTGGCTTGGTAAAAATATATCAAAAAATAGGTGGAAAAATGGATGATTTGGGAGGATTTTAATGAAAAAAGTTTTAAAAAATATATTTATTGGATTAGTGTTTTTCTTCTTATTTTTACCGATCATAGTATTAGTGTGTTTTTCTTTTAATTCTTCAGAGTTAAATATAGTTTTCGAACATTTTACGTTAAGATGGTATTATGAACTTTTTAGCAATAAACAGCTAATAGAAGCTTTTACTAATACTATTTTAATTGCAATTATTAGTACTATTGTTTCAACTGTTATTGGGACAATGGGGGCAATTGGGCTTCATAAATATAATTTTCCTTTTAAAAATACAATTAATAAGCTGTTGTATATTCCGATAGTTATTCCAGAAATTGTATTAGGAATTTCTTTATTATCAATATATACTTTATTTAAACTTGAACTTAGTATTTATACTATTTTGTTATCTCATATAGTATTTTGTATTCCATTTGTTGTAGTTAGTGTTCGTAGTGCGATAAATAAAAATGTTGATACTATAGAACAAGCAGCTTATGATTTAGGTGCAAGTAATTTTCAAACTTTATTTTTAATTACATTGCCAACTCTTTTATCGGGAATAAGGGCTGGGGCTTTACTTTCTTTTACTTTATCTTTGGACGATGTTATTATTAGTTATTTTACTTCAGGACCTAGTAGTAATACATTGCCTTTAAAAATATATTCGATGATAAAAACTGGGATTACTCCCGATGTTTATGCTTTAAGTAGTATTTTATTACTTATTGTGTTTATAATTTTGACATTTAATATACTTATGCAAATGAGAAGTATTGGAAGTGATGCTAGATGAGGAGAGTATTTGTTTTATTAGTGTTATTATTACTTGTTGGATGTAGTGATAATAATAAGAGTGAGTTAAATGTTTTAAATTGGTCTTCTTATATTCCTGATGAGGTTATTTATGATTTTGAAGAAAAATACAATATTGATGTTAATTATTCTACATATTCATCAAATGAGGAGTTACTTGCTAAAGTTACTAGTGCAAAAGAGGGAACTTATGATCTTATTTTTCCTAGTGATTATATGGTTGAAATTATGAAAGATAAAAAGATGCTTGAAATTATTGATCAAAATAAGTTAAAAAATATTGGTAATTTGGATAGTAAATATTTAAATTTAGATTTTGATAAAGGTAATTTTTATTCATTACCATTTTTAGCAGCTACTACCTTAATTGTGTATAATACAGAAGTTATTAAAGAGAATATTACTTCTTATAATGATTTATTAAATCCTAAATATAAAGGGGAAATTGTTTTATTAGATGATCAGAGAATAATAATTGGAGCTAGTTTAATGGCTCTTGGTTATGATATGAATGAAACTAGTGATGAGGCTTTAGAAAAGGCTAAACAATGGTTATTAAAGCTTACTGATAATGTTAAATTATTTGATAGTGATAGTCCTAAGTCTTTTCTAATCACAAAAGAAGTTAGTATTGGTTTAATTTGGAATGCAGAGGCTGCTATCGCAATGAAGGAAAATCCTAATATTAAAGTTGTTTATCCTGAAGAAGGATTTAATCTTAGTGTTGATAATTATGCTATTTTAAAAGGGGCAAAAAATATAGATAATGCTTATTTGTTTATTGATTATTTATTGGAAGAAGATGTAATGAAGAAGGTAATTGAGTCCTATCCTTATTGTAATGTTAATAAAAAGACTAATCAAATACTTGATAATACTTATTTAAGTAATGAAGCTTCTAATATTAGTACTTATAATTTTAATAGAGCAACTTTAGTTAAGAATATAGGAACTTCAATTAAAAAATATGATAAAATTTGGGCGGAAATTAAGTAAAAAAGTTATTGCAAGTATGTAATAATTTTTTTTATTTGTGAAATAAATTATTGAAAAATATAAATTGTTATGATATACTTTAATAGTAAAATAGGAAAGGAAGTGAGATGTTTTTGCGCAAAAAAGATTACATTACAACTGAAGATTTTACAAAAGAAGAGTTGATGGATATTGTCAAAATTAGCTTGTTAATTAAAGAGAATATCAAAGCTGGTTATCCACTTAATGTTTTATATCATAAGACATTAGGTATGATTTTTGAACAACCATCAACAAGAACTCGTGTTTCATTTGAAACAGCTATGACTCAATTAGGTGGTCATGCACAGTATTTAGCGCCAGGTCAAATTCAGCTTGGAAAACATGAGAGTATGAAAGATACATCAATTGTTTTATCAAGACTTGTTGATGTAATGATGGCTCGTGTACAAAAACACGAAACTGTAGCTGAACTTGCTAAATATGCAACTGTACCTGTTTTAAATGGAATGAGTGATTATAATCATCCAACACAGGAGATGGGTGATATAATTACTATCTTTGAGCACATGCCAAAGGGAAAGACAGTTAAGGATTTAAAAGTTGTTTTTGTTGGCGATGCTACTCAAGTTTGTGCGTCTTTAATGATGATGATTACTAAGATGGGAGGACATTTTGTTCATTATGGACCAAAAGAGTTTCAACTTCGTGGTAAGTATTTAGAAATTGCTAAAGAAAATTGTGCTGTTAGTGGTGGTAGTTTTTTAATTACTGATAATGAAGATGAAGCTTTGAAAGATGCTGATTTTATCTATACTGATGTATGGTATGGATTATATGAATCAGAATTACCTAAAGAAGAGAGAATGAAGATTTTTTATCCGAAATATCAAGTTAATATGGATATGATAAAAAAAGCTTCTTCTCATGTTAAGTTTTTACATTGCTTACCTGCAACTCGTGGTGAGGAGGTTACAGACGAAGTAATGGATAATCCAAACGTATCAATTTGTTTTGATCAAGCAGAAAACAGACTTACTGCTATGCGTGGATTATTAGTATATTTTATGGGCAAGATGGAAGAAACAGCAAAAGTTTGTAAAGAAAATTTAGAAAAATAATTTAGAAAGTGAAGGTAGTTATGAAGAAAAAAAAGAAATTTCGTTTAGTGGATGCGGTTTTAGCGACTGTTTGTATAACTTTAGTTGCTGAATCTGTTATGCCAACTGCTGCTATAGGAAATTCACAATATTTTTGGTGGATATTTCTAATTGTTGCTTTCTGTGTTCCTTATGGTATGATTTCAGCTGAACTTGGAACTACTTATCAAAGTGAAGGTGGAATGTATGATTGGGTTAAAAGAGCATTTGGCGCAAAATGGGCATCTAGAGTAGCGTGGAATTATTGGATTAATTTCCCACTTTGGATTGCATCATTAGCAGTTGCTGTTACGGATGTAATAGCGGGTATTTTTGAAATTGAGTTATCAATTGTTTGGTTATTAGTATTACAACTTGGTTATACTTGGTTAGTTTCATTTCTTGGCACCAAGAGAATTGGTGAGAGTAAATGGATAGTTAATATTGGAACATTTTTTAAAATTGCATTTATGTTAGGACTTGGTATTTTAGGTATTTATGTATTTATAAAAACTGGAGAAAGTGCTAATCCTATAACTTCAGTATCCGATTTATTACCAAGTTTAGATCTTGCCGGTTTAGCATTTTTATCAGTTATTATATTTAACTTCTTAGGATTTGAAGTAGTTGCTACATTTGCCGATGATATGGAGAATCCTAAAAAAGAAATTCCAAAGGCTTTAATTGTCGGTGGTGCTTTAATGGCATTATTCTATATTTTACCGGCTACTGGTATTAATATAGCAATGACTATGGAGCAAGCTGAGGCTTCTGGAATTACAGAGAGTTTTATGATTTTACTTACAAATTTGGGTGTTAATCCTGATTTAGTTAGAGCTGTTGTTATTGCTGTTGGTTTAATGTTTATTTATACAATGGTTGCTAATATTGTATCATGGTCATTTGGCGTTAATTCAGTTGCAAAATATAGTGCTGATGATGGTGGCCTTCCAAAGATCTTTAGTAAAACTAATAAAGAAGGAGTTCCTTATATGGCATCAATTATGAATGGTATTGTTGCTACAGGAATAATTATTGTTGGACTTATTTTAGGAAATATATCAGAATCTGCAAGTAACTTATTCTGGACATTCTTCTCACTTAGTTTAGTTACATTATTATTAAGTTATGTACCGTTATTCTTGTCGTTTTTAAAACTTCGTAAAACTGATAAAACACCTAGAGTTTATAAAGTTGGCGGAAGCGATGGCTTTATTAAAGCGTTTGCAATTATACCAATGGTATTATTAGTATTGGCTATAATCTTTACATTATTTGGAGACTTTAGTGCTGAATATATAGAAGGTAATTTACCACTTATTGTTGGTGTAATTGTCTCATTAATTATTCAAGAAATTTTAGCATCTCGTGTAAAAGAAACTAAAAAATAAGAAAGAAGGTATATATTGAAAAAATTAACAACTATTCCTAAGCAAGATGGATTTAGGATGCCAGGAGAATTTGAAAAACACGCTGGAACATATATTATTTGGCCAGAACGTCCAGATAATTGGCGTTTAGGTGGAAAACCTGCTCAAGAAGTGTTTGTTAAAGTAGCAGAAACTATAGGTAAATATGAGCCTGTTACTATGTGTGTTAGCAAAGAGCAATATTCTAATGCAAGAGGTATGTTGCCTGATTATGTTAGAGTTGTTGAGATGAGTAATAATGATTCATGGATTAGAGATTGTGGAGCAACTTTTGTAGTTAATGATAAAGGCGACGTTAGAGGAGTTGACTGGACTTTCAATGCATGGGGTGGACTAGTTGATGGATTATATTTTCCTTGGGATCAAGATGATAAAATTGCTATGAAAATGTGCGAATTAGAACGTGTTGATCGTTATAGACTTGATGATTTTATTTTGGAAGGCGGATCAATTCATGTCGATGGTGAAGGTACAGTTATGGTAACCGAAGAATGCTTATTATCTGCTGGAAGAAATTCTAATATGAGTAGAGAAGAAATTGAAAAAGTTTTATGTAATTATCTAAATTGTGAAAAAGTTTTATGGATTCCAAATGGTATTTATAATGATGAGACTAATGGACATGTTGATAATATGTGCAACTTTGTTAAACCAGGTGAAGTTGTATTAGCGTGGACAGAAGATGAAAATGATCCACAATATCAAAGAAGCATGGAAGCATATAACTATTTAAGTAGTGTTACTGATGCTAAAGGAAGAAAGTTAGTAATTCATAAGTTATTAACTCCAACACCAATTTTAATTACTAAAGAAGAATCTTTAGGTGTAGATGCTGTCGATGGTACTCTACCTCGTGAAGAAGGAGATCGTATGGCAGCGTCTTATGTAAATTATTATGTAGGAAATGGTTTTGTTGCTTTACCTGTATTTAATGATCCACATGATAAACTTGCCATTGAAAAATTACAGGAGTTATATCCGGATCGTGTAATCGAGCCAATTTATGCTAGAGAAATATTACTTGGCGGTGGAAATATTCACTGTATTACTCAACAATTACCTGCTGGTAAATAACTTTAATAATTTATATATATAAATCAAGGATAAAATTCCTTGATTTTTCTTTTAAAATATATTTATTTTTTTGTTTTTTTGTGATATACTTGTTATGTGCTCATTTTTTCGGGCTGTTAGCTCAGTTGGTAGAGCAATTGACTCTTAATCAATGGGTCTAGGGTTCGAGTCCCTAACAGCTCACCATTTATGTAATTTAAACTCTTGAAAAATCAAGAGTTTTATTTTTTATTACAAAAAATATAATAAAAAAAGAGACTGATACAAAATCAATCACTTAATTTTGAGACAGCCCCTTTAAATATCAAATTGGTGACCAGTACGGAATTCGAATCCGTGAATGCTGCCGTGAAAGGGCAGTGTGTTAAGCCGCTTCACCAACTGGCCATATATAATAACAAAATGGTGGGCCTGAATGGACTTGAACCATCGACCTCACGCTTATCAGGCGTGCGCTCTAACCACCTGAGCTACAAGCCCATTTTTTCGCTTTGCCCATTCATTATAGCATATAAAAAAAACTTTAGCAATACTTTTTTATAAAAAAAATGAAAAATTCATTTGAATAAAAGAAAGTTATTAATAAAAAAATTGGACTTTTTTTGATATTTTTGGTAAAATACTTACGAATGGGAGGAAGAAATGAAAAAAATAATAATTATAATAACTGCGATTAGTTTATTATTCGTTGGTTGTTCCTCATCAGATGAAAATGATAGTAAAGTGATTTTTAACAGCTATGATGAAGCTTTTAGTATTGAGACTGTTTCTAGTTGGCAAAATGTAACTAAAGGTGAATTAAATGAACTTGCTAATTTAGAAATAGCTAATTATGATGAGAATAAATATTTTATGGCATTAATGGAGAGTAAAGAGGATTTTGATTTATCTTATGATGAGTATAAAGATTATATGATTAGTGATATTGAAGATAGATACAAAATTCAAATTGAAGAAAAAAAAGATATTAAAATAGGAGATTATGATTGCATTTATGTTGAATTTAAGTCTTCTGAAGAAGGTTCATCTGTTAACTTCTATATGCAAGTATATATAATTGAAACTAAAAACTATTATGGAAGATTATTTGCATGGACTACATATAGCCAAAGAGATACTTATAAAGATGAATTTATAAAAATGGCTCAAACATTTGTAGAAAAGTAAGTTGACAAGTTTTTATCTTTATAATATAATAATATTGTAAAACAAAAAAGGACATGAATATATATGATAATTTTAAGAGAGTTAGTGGTTGGTGCAAACTAATAATTTAGTATATATTTACTACCTTTTTAGTGTGGACTCGAAAGAGATTCCCGGTTAAAACCGTTATCTAAATTAAGTATAATCAAGGATGGTACCGCGTCTTGCTCCTTGGCAAGGTGGTATCATTTTTTTATGGGAGGTAAAAGATGATAAATATTAAAGAAAATTTAGAATTAAATACTCTAAATCATAGTTGTGCCCACTTATTAGCGCATGCAATTAAACATTTATATCCACATGCAAAGTTTTGGGTAGGCCCAGTTATTAATGAAGGATTTTATTATGATGTTGATTTAGGCGATGATGTGATAAAAGAAGAAGATTTAGCTAAATTAGAAAAAGAGATGAAGAAGATATCTAAAGATAATAAATTAATTAATAAAATAGAATTAAGTAGAGAAGAAGCTTTAGATATGTTTAAAGATGATGAGTATAAAATAGATCTTATAAGTAATATGGATGAAGATACTAATATAACTGCTTATAAACAAGGAGATTTTATTGATTTGTGTCGTGGACCTCATGTAAATAGTACTAAACAGATGAAGTATTTTAAATTACTTAAGGTAAGTGGTGCGTATTTTAAAGGCGATTCTAAAAACAAAATGTTACAAAGAATATATGGAGTTTGTTTTTTAAATGAACAAGATTTGATTGAATATTTAAATTATTTGGAAGAATCTAAACTTCGAGATCATAGAAAAATAGGAAAAGATCAAGAATTATTTATGAATAATCCGTTAGTTGGATCTGGTATGCCTTTATGGCTTCCAAACGGAGCGATAATTAGAAAACAGTTGGAAAATTATATTTATTTAAAAGAACAAGAATTAGGTTATAAACATGTATATACTCCATGTGTTGGAACAGTTGATTTATATAAAACTTCAGGTCATTGGGATCATTATAAAGAAAATATGTTTCCAGTTATGAAAGTAGATGATGAGGAATTTGTTTTAAGACCGATGAATTGTCCACATCATATGTTGATATTTAAAAATAAACTTCATTCATACCGCGATCTACCAGTTAGGATAGGAGAGTTTGCTACTGATTTTAGGTATGAAGCTAGTGGGGCAGTTAAAGGATTAGAAAGAGTTAGATGTATGTGTCAAAATGATGCGCATTTATTTGTAACACCGGAACAAATTGGTGATGAGTTTAAAAAAGTTGTTAATTTAATATTAGATGTTTATAAAGATTTTGGAATAAAAGACTATAAATTTAGATTATCTTTAAGAGATCCACTTGATAAAGAAAAATATTTTGATGATGATCAGATGTGGGATACTGCTGAAAATAAATTAAGAGAAGTATTAAATAGTTTAGGTGTTGAATATTTTGAAGCAATTGGGGAAGCTGCTTTTTATGGACCTAAATTAGATGTTGAAGTTAAACCTGCAGTAGGACCTGAAGTTACTTTGTCTACTTGTCAATTAGATTTTTTATTACCAAAGAGATTTGATTTAACTTATATTGATAGTAAAGGTGAAAAACAAACACCAGTTGTTATTCATAGAGCTATTTTTGGTACTTTTGATCGATTTACAGCATTTTTAATTGAGGAGACTAAAGGTATTTTTCCACTTTGGTTAAGTCCTATTCAAGTATGTATTATTTCTGTTAATAATGAATATCATTTAGAATATAGTAAAATGATAGAGGAAAAATTACAGAATAGTCATATTCGAGTTTTACTTGATGATCGAGATGAAAAATTAGGATATAAAATGCGTGAGGCGCAAACTAAAAAGATTGTTTATACTCTGATTATTGGCGATCATGAGAAAGAAAATGATTTAATTAGTTATAGAATTCATGGTTCTAAAGAAACTAAAGAAATGAAGTTAGATGATTTTATTAATAAGTTAAAATTAGAAATTGAAAATCATGAAATGGAGGTAGAATAGATGAAAAAAACTATATTTAGAGGGTGTGGAACAGCCATTGCAACACCTTTTGATGAAAATGGAATTAATTATGATGCTTTTTCTAAATTAATTGAAAATCAAATTGAAAACGATATTGATGCAATTATTATATGTGGAACAACTGGTGAGTCTTCTACTATGAGTATGGAAGAGAAGAAAAATGTTATTAAGTTTGCAATAAATAAGATTAATAAAAGAACAAAAGCAATTATTGGAACTGGTTCTAATGATACTAAAAAGGCTATAGAGATGTCTAAATATGCAGAAGAAGTTGGAGCAGATGCTTTATTAGTTGTTACTCCTTATTATAATAAAACAACACAAAAAGGATTAGTTTCTCATTATAAAGCTATTGCTGATAGTGTGTCTCTTCCTATAATAGTTTATAGTGTTCCTAGTAGAACTGGGGTAAATGTTTTACCAGAGACTTGTTTAGAATTATCAAAAATAAATAATATAGTGGCGATTAAAGAGGCAAGTGGTAATATTTCTCAAGTTGCTAAAATTGCTAGTTTGTGTGGAGATAATTTAGATATTTATTCTGGAAATGATGATCAAATAGTTCCAATCTTATCACTGGGAGGTAAGGGAGTAATATCTGTTTTATCTAATGTAATGCCTAAATATACTAAAGATATGGTTTATAATTATTTTAATGGAAAACAAGAAGAGGCAACTAAAATGCAATTAAATGCAATTGAATTAATTGATATGTTATTTTGTGAGGTTAATCCTATTCCTGTAAAGCACGCGCTTAATGTTATGGGTTATGATTATGGTATTCCTCGTCTACCTTTAGTAGAATTATCTAAACCTAACCAAGAAAAATTAGAAAAGGTATTAAAAAGAACTTTAAAAAAATAATCAGAATTTATTTCTGATATTTTTATTTTAAATCTTCTTGATTATAGATAAAATCTATTATATTTACATTATTTATACCATTTACGTTTTTTTGAAAGATTAAATCGGCAATGAATAGATATCTAGGATACATTTCTTTAATTTTATAAAATGGTTTGTATTCTCTTTCTTCTGTTTTTTTATCATCTATATTTTTAGTTACTTGAATATAGAAGTATTCATCTGTTTGTCGTCGTGCGATAAAATTACATTCTAGTTTTCCTATTTTTCCTACATTTAGACTGTAATTTTTGCTTTTTAAATAGGAAAACAATATATTTTCTAATACAGGACCATAATTAATTCTATTATCTGTATTTAAGGCAAAATAAATGCTTAAGTCAGCTAGATAGTATTTTCTTTCACTATCTAATACTTTTTTAGATTTGATATCAAATAAATCACAAGGATATATAATTTTGGCATTTTCTAATAATTCTATATATGTTTTTATTGTTCTTCTATCAATATTAATATTTGCATCTTTGATTAAATAAGTGTATATACTGCCAATTGATATAATTGATCCAAAGTTATTTATAACAAATTTTTGTATTACTTCAAATAATTCTTTATCTTTTATTTTCTTGTGATTTTTTATATCTCTTTCAAATATTTGATTAATTACATTTTTGGTATAAAACATTCTATCTTCATAATTATCATATTTTAGAGAACCTGGAAATCCACCGTTTCTTATAAATTCTTCAAATTCATGATATATATTGGTATTAACTTCTTTATTTAAAAATCTTTTCATATCAACATATTCATAAAAATTTAGGGGTAATATTTCTATTTCTATATATCTGCCAGTTAATTTGGTAATTAATTCTCCACTTAATAAATATGAATTTGATCCAGTTAAGAAAATAGAATAATTTCCTTCTTCTTTATAAGCGTTGATGATTGTTTCAAAGTTTTTGATATTTTGTACTTCATCTATAAATAAATATTTAAAATCTTTATCTGTTATAAATGAGTCTATTGTTTTTTCTAATTCTGTTGGTGTTTTAATGTCTTTAAATTCTTTTTTATCTAGTTCAATATATATTATGTCTTTATCTTGGATACCTTGTTCTTTTAATTCTTCAATAATACTTTTTAAAAGATATGATTTTCCTGATCTTCTGATTCCTGTTATTACTTTAATTATACTATCATTATAAAAACTTCGTATTTTTTTTAAGTAATTTTCTCTTTTGTATATTTTTTCCACTTTTTTTCATCTCCTTTGTTATTAATTATATATTATTTTAAAGAAAAATACAAGTTATCGACCACTTTTTAATACAATAGTGCTAAAACTGGTCAATAACTTATGTTTTTTTCTATTATAATAATAAATTAATTATTTATTTATAAAAAGATATGTCTTTACTTTTAGTTGACATATATGTAAAAAAAATAATTTATTAGTCTAATTTAATGATATAATTAAATGGGTGAATAGTATGATGTATGAAAAGGCAATTGAAGTATTGAAGTTACTAGAAGATAATGGACATCAAGCTTATATAGTCGGTGGTTATGTAAGAGATAAACTATTAGGTAAAGATTCTAACGATATTGATATTTGTACTAGTGCAACACCTAAAGAATTAATGGAAATTTTTGATATTACAACTAGTAGTGAAGTACAATATGGAGCAGTTCGGGTTATTTATAAAAATTATACTTATGATGTTACTACTTTTAGACAGGAATTAAAGTATGAGGATAATAGAAAGCCTGTTAAGATTAAATATATAAAAGATATAAAAAAAGACTTATTAAGACGTGATTTTACTATTAATACTTTTTGTATTAATAGTAATGAAGAAGTACTAGATTTTTTGAATGTTAAAGATGATCTTGATAATAAAATTATTAAGACAGTTGGCAATCCTCGTTATCGAATTAGGGAAGATTCACTTAGGATTTTAAGAGCTATTAGATTTGCTTCTAGTTTGGATTTTAAGATTGATAATAAGACTAAACATTATATTATGAAGTATGCTAAATTACTTAATAGTTTGTCTTATCAAAGAAAAAAAGATGAGTTAAATAAAATATTTTTATCTTCTAATAAAGAAGCTGGGGTAAGTTTAATATTAGATTTAAAGTTAGATAAGTATTTAGAGCTTAATAATTTATCTTCTATTATTTTATGTAATGATGTAATTGGTATTTGGGCGCAATTGGAAGTTGATAGTTTATATCCTTTTACAAAATTAGAAAAGCAACAGATGAAATTAATTAGAAAATTATTAAAAGAAGATAATTTAGATCCTTATATTTTATATAAATATGAGTTATATTCCAATAGTGTTTGTGCAGATATAAAGGGTATTGATAAGAAAGAAGTTACTAAAATATATAATAATTTATCTATATATAGTAGAAAAGATATTGCGCTATGTGAGTTAGAAATTGCAAATTTATTGGATAAAAAGCCTGGTAAATATTTGAAAGAAATTATGAATGATATTGAGAAGAAAATTGTTTATAAAAAGTTAAATAATAATAAAGATGATATTATTTCTTATATACAAAAGACATACTCTTAAGTGAGGTGTCTTTTTTGAAAAAAATACTTATTATATTAATTTTATTATTATTAGGGTGTAAATCTATGTATATAAATGGGGATAATATAATAGAAAATAATTCTATTTTATTTATTAAAAATGATGTTTCAACTTCTTTATTATTTACTTTAGATAATAAAAGTACTTTAGTGGAGTTAGAAAATAATGATAAAATATATACTAATGAAATTAATAAGGTTGATAATTTAATATTACTTGATAATATTATTACGGATATTGAGTATGAAAATAGGTATGTATTAGATGGTAGTAGTATTATGGTAGATGGTTTAAAGATTAGTAAGATAGATAAGTTATTATTTGAATTTGGTGATATAAATTTTTGTGTTTATGATAAAAATATATCTATAAATGGAGATTATAGCTATTGTGATTATATTTATATTTTAAATAATGAAGAAAATGTTTTTATTAGATTAAATGATAATATGCAGGCTTTATTTTATAATGAACAGATTGATTTTTCAAATGAGTTTATGGAGCATTTATATACTACTTGGATTGATACTTATATAATTAGTAGTAGTAATATTACTAAATTAAAAATAGAAAAAGATGATTATTTAGTTACAAATATTTAAAAAATATTGTTTGACTTTTTTATAATTTGTGATGGTGTATAATCTAGTGTGTAAATTAAAAAGCACACTAGATTATACACCATCGATAATTGGGATAATCCAGTTATATAAAAAGGTTTAAGCTTTTTTATATTTTTACTATTACTATTTGTAATAAAAATGTTACTTTCTAGTTAATTATTATACAAATAAGGAACAAAAACGGTAATTGGTAGTTAATTTTAACATTTTCTATTTATTTTATGTTATGCTTATGTATGAGGTAGTATTTATGTATGAGAAGTATTTAGAATTGAAAAAAATTAATAAAAATGCGTTATATTTGTTTAAGTCAGGAAAGTTTTATATATTTTTAGACGAAGATGCGATTACTATTAATAAATATACAACTTTAAAATTAATTAATCATAGTAAAGAAGTGTTAAAATGTGGTTTTCCAGATAATGCTTTAGATAAGTATTTGTCTATTTTTGAAAATATTAATTTGAATGTAAAACTAGCGGATGAAATATATTTAGGAAAGAGTGATTTAGAAAGATATTTGGATAAGATATCAAAATTAAATATAAATGAGTTAAAACCAATTGAATCATTAAATATATTAAGTAAATTAAAGGATTTATTATGAAAGATGTAGAGACTTTAATTATATATAAAGCTAATTTTGATATTATATATTATTCTGAAATGTTACTTGCTAAATTTCCTAAATTAGAAAGAAATTTGTTGGTTAAAGATATAAGAAATATTAATTTTGAAAATATGCGTTTAATTATAAAAGCATATAAAGAAGTTTCTAGATCTAAAAAACATTATTATTTAAATGAAATAGATATTAACTTAAAAATGTTAAAAGTATTAGTTAGATTATCATATAAAAAGAAATATATTTCTGCTAAAAACTATGGTTCTTGGGCTAGAAAATTAACAAATATAAATAATTTATTATTTAAGTGGTTAGGTAATGTCCAAAACAATTAAAAATTGTTTTGATGATAAACTAACTTATATTAATTTATATAATGCTTATTATCGTATATGTAAAAATAGGCGTAATAAGAGTTATATATTAAAATTTGAATTAGATTTAGAGACTAATTTAATTAATATAATGAATGAGCTTAAGACTAATACTTATAAACCTGGTAAATATCATGAATTTATTATATATGAACCTAAACAAAGATTAATTAAGGCTTTGCCTTTTAAAGATAGAGTAGTGCATCAGTGGTATATTGGTGAGTTTATTAAGCCTTTTATTGTTAAAAGATTTATTACTGATACTTATTCTTGTATAGAAAATAGAGGAACACATAAAGCTGTTTTACAAATACAAAAATATATGCAAAAATATAGAAGAATTAATCCTGATTATTATGTTTTAAAGTGTGATATAAAAAAATATTTTTATTCAATTAATAAAGATATTTTATTTAATATTATGTCTAAATATATTACGGATAAGAAATTACTTAATTTAACTAAAATAATTATTTTTGATGATGATAAAGATAGAGTGGGAATACCGATAGGTAATTATACATCACAGTATTTTGCTAATATATATTTAAATGAATTAGATCATTATGTAAAAGATGTGTTAAAGGTTAAATATTATGTTAGGTATATGGATGATTTTGTTTTGCTTTTAGATAGTAAAAGTGAGTGTAAAATTATTAAAAGAAAAATTGAAGAGTTTATTGAAGATAAATTGAAATTAACTCTTAATTCTAAAAGTAAATATTTTCCTAATAGTTTAGGAGTAGATTTTTGTGGTTATCGCATATTTAATACTCATCGTCTACTTAGAAAAAGTAGTAGAAAGAAGATATTAAAAAAGATAAAAAAATGGAATAAAAAGTATTTTAATAATGAAAAACTAGATTATAAGAAAGTAGAGGCGAGTATTAATTCTTGGCTTTCACATAGTAATCATTGTAATAGTTATAAATTACAACAAAGTGTTTTAAAAAAGATAGCATTTGATTATAAAAATATAATTTCTAGTTAGTTAATTTTTAACAATTATAAATTTATATATGCTATAGTTAGCTTGTATAGATTTATCTATACAGGGATTAAGTTGTAATTTATGTCGTTTTTTGGTTAGTGTTTTCTCGGCTGGTGCGGCTTTGCTTGCGCCTAGACTACAATATAATAAGCTCTAGTTTATAAGTATTTAAGGATTCTTATCAGTAGCATTATTGTAGAAGCTTAATTCCTTATCGAAAGATAAAATACATAAATAATATATTCTTGGTAAGTAGCAAAATGTGAACATTAAGAATGTATGAAAGAAGAATTAAGTTTCTTCTTTTTTAGGCAAATAAATAAGAAAAACAATATATGTTCTTATTTGTAAAAAATTTGTTGTAAATTGTCAGTTAATATGATAGAATTGACATATAAGTAATTATAGAAGTAGGAGGGTAGAGAATATGAAGTTAAAAAATATGTATTTATTATTAGTGGCTGTGGTTGGTTTATTCACTTTAGCAATTTATTCAACATATGCGATGTTTACTTCAACAGTGGAAATTGGGGATATTTCTATGGATACTGATTTAAATTATACTTTTAAGATTAATTCTAATCAGGAATTTACAATTGGTGCAAGATCTAAATTAAGATTTAATGCAATTGTAGAAAATGATATGACATCTGCTATTTCTTATGGAATATATTATAAAATGATTAATCCTGGTACTTTACCAAGCAATATTAGAATAGCAGAAGTAACTGAATCTTCTAATAGCACAACTTCTGGACCAATACAACCAGGAACTGATAATAATATTACTGTTCCATTAGTAATAATAAATAATACTGATGAATCAATTACTGTACAAATTGGGGTAAGAACAGGATATTATAATGATAATAATCAACCAGGTGATATTATATATGAACAAGGAGAGGTTTTAATTACAGATATGGTTGATTCTGAAACTGCAGGAAGTTATAGTTGTGAACTAGTAGGTGAAGGTGATTGCACTGAAGAGTGTTATACAATAACTGAAAATGGCTATAAAAATACATATTGTACTACTACTTGTACTAGTACTTCTACTGAACTTACTAATAGTGAAGAAATAATTAATTTGGATCCAAGTGGAGCAAATGCACCGAAACTCGTAGATAATATGATACCAGTAATGTATAATGGAAGTAACTGGGTAAAAGCAGATAGTGAAAATAGTGATGAAAATTATAAATG